>JAGABO010000203.1 GCA_017614655.1 Treponema sp.
GGCTGCAAAGTTTACTTCCCAGTTTCTCTTGAGCCTGATATGGAGCAGGACTATACCGCAAGAGTTCACTTTCCTGAGCATGGGGTAATGCCGCCTCTTACTCTTGTCTGTCATCCATGCTGGACTTATTCTATGGAAGGAAAAACTTTTATGGGCTTCCGGTTTCTTCGTTCTCCTGATACGCCGGGTCTTATGAGCCACATTGCTTTTCTGCGTTCAAATTCCGGAGAAGAAGTTTCAGAAATAAAAAAGCTGATTATTAATTCAGCAGTTTCGTTTGTCTCGTAAGAATGTCATTTTCAATTCAGGAAACACACAGTACCGCTTTTCTTCCGTTCCCGGGTACAAGGGACTTTCTTCTTTCCGAAATGAAGGAGCGGTTCTCTATTGATACTTCCGCTTTTGTTTCTCACGGGGAGCTTCTTTTTTTTGAAGGTCTTGATACAGGCGTAAAAAACTACGACTATAAAAAAGGGGACAGCCGCCTTCCGTATTTTGCTTCGGCCGTGCTTTTTAACGTTAAGAAAATTACTTTTGATTCAATCAGTGATGCTGCTTCTGCGCTTCGTTCACTTGCCCGTTCGTGGTCTGGCTGCGGTACGGAGTTCTTCAGGAGAAGTACGCTTATTCAGGAAAAGCTTCCCTATGTTAATTTAAAGCCAAAGTCTTTTCCTCCAAAGTTTCCGTCTTCTGTTACAGGCATTTATCTTCTTATTGATGAACACACGATGCTTGCTTCGGAAAATACAACCTGCGTTTTTCCTTTGGGGCAGCTTGTGTTCGAAGAAGATCACGAAAATCCTCCGAGCCGTGCCTATTTAAAAATTCAGGAAGCTCTTACCTATGCAAAGCTTTTTTTTGATGCTGAACTTCCTTCTGAAAATTCCTTCTGCTTTGAAGCGGGTGCCTGCCCTGGCGGATGGACCTGGGTTCTGGCTTCTCTGGGTTCAAGGGTACTTGCCGTAGACAGAAGTGAACTTGCTCCTTCCTTAATGAAAAATCCTCTTATTCAATTTAAAGCTCATGATGCTTTTACTATTCCGTGTGAAGAAATCGGAAACTGCGACTGGGTTTTAAGTGACGTCATCTGTTATCCGGAACGCCTTCTTGAATGGATTCAGAAATGGCTTTCGAGCGGTCTTGTTAAAAACATGATCTGTACAATCAAGATGCAGGGCAAAATCGACTGGCCTCTTGTGGCACAGTTTGCAGCAATTCCGGACAGCCGCGTAATTCACCTTAACTACAACAAACACGAACTTACCTTCATCCACTGCGAAAAATAACTCTGTTGATAAGTGGTTATCGCGGCAGCAAAAAATCTGTTGAGATGCAATATTTTTTTTTAGTTTTTGATATCGTCCAGGCGGTACGGTGTGTTCTGGTAAACGTAATAGTTAAGCCAGTTTGAATAAAAAAGATGCGCCGTGCTTCTCCATCTGGAAACTACAGGTTCATCAGGATTATCTTTTGTAAAATAGTTTTCCGGAAGTGCAGGATTTAATCCTTTTTGAAAATCGCGTATGTATTCATTTTTTAAAGTGTCCGGATCGTATTCAAGATGGCCGGTCATAAAAATTGAGCGGTTATCTTTTGACTTAGCAATTGTAAGTCCTGTAACAGGCGAATCTGCAAGCAGCGTAAGTTCTGCATTGTTTTTTACATCGCTGCTTTTTATGTAAGTATAGCGCGAAGTTGGAACAGGAAAAACATCATCAAAACCACGGAGCAGGGGATCGCGTTTGTCCAGCGGAGTTGAATAGAAAATGCCGGAAAACTTTTTGTCCACGATGTTTTTGTTGATCCCGTAATGATGATAAAGTCCCGCCATTGCACCCCAGCAGATGTAAAGCGTGCAGAAAACATTTTTCTTTGCATAGTCCATGATGCGGCACAGTTCATTCCAGTAGTCAACTTCTTCAAACGGAATCTGTTCAACGGGAGCACCGGTAACAATCATGCCGTCAAACTTCTGATCATAAATTTCATCAGAGGTAACATAGAATTTATCAAGATGATTCTGCGCCGTGTTTTTTGAAATATGATCCTTCATGTGAACCAGCGAAATATCAATCTGAAGCGGTGTATTGGAAAGAAGCCTCAGAAGCTGGGTTTCGGTAACTTCTTTGGTGGGCATAAGGTTTACGATGGCTATTTTTAAAGGGCGTATGTCCTGTGTCTGAGCACGGCCTTTTGTCATTATGAAGATGTTTTCATTTTCCAGCTGACTGAATGCAGGTAAGTCTTCTTCTATTTTTATCGGCATCGCAAACCTCTTCTTTGTTTTCTATATTATATCTTTAATGTAGCAAAAAACGCGTTTATTTGCTATAGTGTTCATGTTATGAAGAATGACAGAAAAGCGGCAGTCAAAAAACTTAAGACTCTTGTACTTAATCAGAAAATAGAGATAGAAAAGTTCCGCACAAAACTCGAAAAGACTTTCTGCGATACTTTTATTCCTAATCATGTTGAATGCGTTACGCGTGACTGCGGTGGAATAAAGTGTGATTTTTTAAGCCCGGAAGCCTTTGCTTCAAACAGAATTATAATTTATATCCACGGCGGAAGCTTTGTCGGCGGAAGCTGTGCCTCTTACCGCTCTTTCTGTGCAAGTTTTGCAAATGCAGCTTCCTGCAGGATGCTTGTTCCTGAATTCCGTCTTCCTCCCACCTTTTCTTTTCCGTCCGGAGTAGAAGACCTCGAAAGCGTAATCAGAAGTTTTTTTATTCAGGATGAAGTCGAAAGTCATTTTAATAAAGAGCGGGGCGGAACGAATGTAATTCTTGCAGCAGACGGAAGCGGTGCAAGTCTTGCTTTTGCCCTTATTCAGAAACTTTCAAAAGAAAATCTTTCTAAGATTAAGAAGATTATTCTTTTTTCCCCATGGCTCGATTTTTCTCCGGACAGTCCTGTTTTTCTTGAAGGAAAAAAACATGATGAAATTCTTACGACAGAAGGTTTAAGGCGTTCTGTAGAAGCATACACTTACGAATCGAATCATGTCAGTCCGCTTGTTTCTCCAAACCTCATGCCGGAAGATAAGGTTCGTCTTTTGCCTCCGATTTATATTCAGTGCGGAAAAAAAGAAATGCTTCTTGATCAGATTCATGAATTCGAAAATCTTCTTGTAAGCTGCGGAGTTGCCTGTACTGTTGACGAAGTAGAGGATATGATGTCGATGTTCCAGATGGCAGATGAATATCTTTCCGAGAGTCATCTTGCTCTTGAACGTGTCGGGAATTATATAAAAAACAGAAGCGGCCTTGATGAAGATGAACTTCGTGAACGCGAAATCATCATAAAACGAAATAATATTTTTCAGGAATAGAAATGGAACTTTTATCACCTGCCGGTAATGTAGAAAAACTCCGCTATGCATATTCCTACGGAGCTGATGCGGCATATATTGGCTTAAAGAATTTTTCCCTTCGTGTAAAAGCCGATAATTTTTATGAAGATGAATATAATCGGGTTCGCGATTTAAAAAAACAGTTTCCCGGAAAAGCACTTCACTGTGCGCTCAACATTTCGTTTCATAATGCAGAAATTGACAGGCTTCTTTCGGAAATCGACTACTTTAAGCAGTATCCGATAGATGCCTTTATTGTACAGGATCTAGGAATTGTTCCGATTCTTCAGAAAAACTTTCCCGATGCAAAGCTTCATCTTTCCACACAGGCAAGCTGCATGAACCGCGAAGCTGTTAAGATGTATAAGTCGCTCGGTTTTTCCCGTGTTGTCATGGGACGAGAAGCTTCTCTTTCGGAAATTGCCGAAATAAAAGATGCAGTTCCTGATATGGAAATTGAATGTTTTGTTCACGGTGCCATGTGTATAGCTTATGCCGGCCGATGTCTTATGAGTGCGTACCTTAACGGACGAAGTGCACAGAGCGGCTTCTGCAGTCACACCTGTCGCTGGGATTATGATGTTCTCTCTGTGCAAAACGCAAAGCAGCTTGCAGAAAGCGGCGAACTTGTTCTTCGTGAACACAAGCGCCCGGATGAATTCTTTCCGGTTTACGAGGGAGAAAATTTTACGGCAGTTCTTTCGAGTAAAGATTTGTGCATGATAGATCATCTTGCAGAATTAAAAAAAGCCGGAGTTGATTCCTTAAAAATCGAAGGCCGCATGAAAAGTGTTTATTATGTTGCCCTCATTACACGTGCTTACAGAAAAGCTCTTGATGTCCTTGATGGAAAACTTACGCAGTCAGAAGCAAAACCTTTTATTGATGAACTTTACAACGTAAGTCACCGGCCTTTTACGACTGCGTTTTATTTTGACAGAGCAAAGGCAGATGAAACAGCAAGCGGTGCAAGTGACAGTCCTTACGAACTTGCAGCTCAGATCGGCTGTGAACTTTCTTCTGAAGAAGTTTCTGAAATCTTAAAGAAGGGCAGTGAACTTTCTCAGAGACGAAAAGCTGAATATGACGGGCTCTGCGAAAAGGCAAAGGCCGCTTACGACGAGCGTGTAAAAAATATTCCCGATAAATACCTTCCGCCTGTAGAAGAAAAAGCCGGCTGGAAAATGTATGAACTTATGGCGCTCAATATGATAAACGCAGAATCTGTTCTGCAGATTGTTTCTCCAGATGTTGTAGGCGAAGATTTTCCAAAAGAAAAGTTTCTTCTGATTAATCCGTTAACAGGCGAAATTTACCGCTGGGTATGTGACGGACATAAGTGTGTAATCTATACAGGCGAAAAACTTTGTGACGGAGATTTACTCCGAAGTAAAGACAAAGATTATATGGAAGGAAAGTTCCGTGATTCGGGCCGCTAGATTTATCTTTTTCTTTTTTATATTGGTTTTATTTTCGTGCAGTAAAGAAGAAACTTCAGTTCTTTCTTTTGAAGCAATGGATACCTTCTGTACGATAAAGTCTTCCGGAAAAAATGCTGCCCTGGTAAATCAGAAGGCAAGAAGCTGCATGCAGGAAATTGAATCCCTTCTTTCGGTAACAAAAGAAGAAAGCGATATTTACCGCATAAATAATGCAGAGGTTTTTCCTGTAAAAGTTTCTTCCATTACATCAGAAGTTGTTTCGTATGCACTTTCTGTTTCTGCAAAAACCGAAGGCTCCCTTAATCCCGCTCTTTATCCGGTAACGCGTCTCTGGGGTTTTACAACCGGAACTTTACGCGTACCTTCTTATGAAGAAACTTCTTCTGCCCTTGCTTTCTGTGATTATAAAAAAGTTTCCGTAGAAAAAGACTTTATATCCATGGAAAAAGGAATGGCCCTTGATCTTGGTGCGGTTGGAAAAGGTTTTGCAGGAGACAGGATTCTTTCTCTGTATAAAGAAAACGGAATTAAATCTGCCGTGATAGATCTTGGAGGAAATGTTCAGGTTCTTGGTTCAAAACCTGATGGTTCTGCATGGTCTGTTGGTTTAAGGAATCCCTTTGGAACAGGAACAGTTTCGCTTTCCGTAAAAGTAACCGATAAAGCTGTAATTACAAGCGGCGGAAGTGAGCGGTTTTTCTATGCAGACGGAAATAAATACATTCACATTTTTGACCCGAAAACCGGCCGTCCCTGTTCAAATGGACTTGCCTCCGTTACAATCGTCTGTCCGTCCGGGCTTTATGCAGATTCTTTAAGTACTGCACTTTTTGTAATGGGAAAAGAAGCTGCCGCTGATTTCTGGAAGTCAAATCCTGATTTTGATTTTATAATTATTACGGATGATTTTTCTGTCTATTATTCCGAAGTCCTTTCTTCTTCAATAGATTTTTATGATGCCTTTACTTCTATTAATGAAGTTGTATTAAAATAACCATGTTGTATTTAACTAACTTTTTCTTTAGTATATGAATATGTCTGTCAGAAAATTTAATGTTTACGGCATGAGCTGCGCTGCCTGTGCCGCCCGCATAGAAAAAGCCGTTAAAGCTGTTGAAGGTGTTACAGAATGTTCCGTAAGCCTTCTTACAAATACAATGGGTGTTCAGGGAAGTGCAGAAGATGCTGCAATTGAACAGGCCGTAAAAAATGCCGGCTACGAAGCTTCTTCTTTTTCCGTTAAG
This sequence comes from Treponema sp., assembly GCA_017614655.1. Lineage (GTDB taxonomy): Bacteria > Spirochaetota > Spirochaetia > Treponematales > Treponemataceae > Treponema_D. The sequence continues at coordinate 6,039 of JAGABO010000203.1, forward strand.
AAAACTGTCCTTAAGGAAAATAAATCCGTAGAGAAAAGCGAAACCCAGAATCTTTTAAGAAGACTTCTTTTTTCATTATTTTTTCTTTTGTGTTTAATGTACTGCGGAATGGGAAACAGAATGTATGGACTTCCTCTGCCGGCGTGGTTTTCCGGTAATTTTACGGCCATTGCTCTTGTTCAGCTTTTTTTATGTTCCGTAATCATGATTATAAACCGAAAGTTTTTTTCTTCCGGATTCCGAGCGGCGCTTCATCTTTCTCCTAACATGGACACACTTGTTGCTTTAGGTTCAGTCATTTCTTTTTTATATAGTGTCGTAAATCTGTTCAGAATTACGGATGCTGTTTTGCATAATACAGACCGTGCTGATTTTTTTATGGACAATCTTTATTTTGAAAGTGCTGCAATGATTCTTACGCTCATTACCGTCGGAAAATTTCTTGAATCAGTTTCAAAAGGAAAAACAGGTGATGCTTTAAGAAGTTTAATGAATCTTGCTCCTAAAAAAGCACTTGTACTTCGTAATTCAAAAGAAACGGAAGTTGATTCATCAAAAATAGAAGAAGGCGATGTTTTTATATTAAAGCCCGGCTTTTCTGTTCCTGCAGACGGCATTGTTCTGGAAGGAAGTTCTGCCGTAAATGAATCTTCTCTTACGGGTGAAAGCATTCCTGTAGAAAAAGAAGAAGGTTCAAAAGTAAATGCCGGAACCGTTAATGTTTCGGGCTTCTTAAAATGCCGTGCAGTAAAAGTCGGAAGCGAAACTTTCCTCTCAAGAATAATATAACTTGTCCGTGACTGTTCTGCAACAAAAGCTCCGTCTGCCCGCATTGCAGATAAAGTTTCTCTCTGGTTTGTTCCTGGTGTAATTCTTGTTTCGTTTGCAGCATTTATTGCATGGCTGTTTATGGGAGAAAGTTTTTCGTTTGCACTTGAGCGTGCAGTTTCTGTTCTTGTAATAAGCTGCCCCTGTGCACTGGGACTTGCAACCCCTGTTGCAATAATGGTCGGAAACGGTAAAGGAGCCAAAAACGGAATTCTTTTTAAGACAGGAGAATCTCTTGAACTTACGGGTAAAGTAAAAACGGTTATTTTTGATAAAACCGGAACGCTTACAAAAGGAAAGCCTTCCGTTTCAAAAATAATTCCGCTTGAATCAACGGAAGAAGAACTTTTAAAAACTGCCTGCAGCCTCGAATCAAAAAGTGAACATCCGCTTGCTAAAGCCCTCTTAACTTATGCAGAAGAAAAAGAACTTAAACTTTATGACGTATCTGATTTTAAGATAACCGGCGGCCGCGGGGTAGAGGGAACTGTTAACGGAAAAAAAGTCTATGGTGGAAACCTGCACTTTATTAAAGAAAAAATCAGCTTAAATGAAATGCAGAAGTTTGAACTTTCCGTAAAAGAACTTTCGAAGGAAGGACATACTCCGCTGATTTTTTCTAAAGAAGATACAGTGCTTGGAATTATATGCGTTCAGGATGAAGTAAGGGAAGAAAGTGCAGAAGCAGTTAAGCAGCTTAAGGAACTTGGAATTAATGCAGTCATGCTTACAGGTGATACCGAAGAAACAGCACGTTCTGTCGCAGAAAAGACAGGAATAACGACAGTAATTGCAGGAGTCCTGCCCGACCGGAAAGCAGAAGCCGTGAATGAACTTAAGAAAGACGGACTTGTATGTATGACAGGTGACGGTATAAATGATGCTCCGGCTCTTGCTTCTTCTGATATTGGAATTGCAATCGGGGCAGGAAGCGATACGGCACTGGAAGCAGCAGATGTTGTTCTTGTTAAAAGTAATCTCCTTGATGTCTGCAGTGCAGTCCGGTTAAGCCGCCATACAGTACGCAATATTCGCGAAAATTTATTCTGGGCATTTTTCTATAATGTAATCTGCATTCCTCTTGCAGCCGGTGTTTTTATAAAAAGTTTCGGCTGGCAGTTAAAACCTGTGCTCGGGGCAGCAGCAATGAGCTTAAGCAGTTTTTGTGTCGTAACAAATGCTCTCCGCTTGAATTTTGTGAGGCTAAAAAAGTATATCCATAAAAAGCCGGAAAGTGTTATAATAGAAAACAAGGAGTCAGTCATGGAAAAGGAATTTAAAGTAGAAGGAATGATGTGTTCACACTGTGAGATGCATGTAAAGGACGCCCTTTTAAAAATCAACGGCGTAACTTCTGCAGAGGCTTCTCATGAATCAGGAAAAGTAAAAATTATTTCTTCCAAAGAAATTTCTGATTCAGAAGTTCGTGCTGCTGTTGAAGGTGCCGGATATAAAATAATCTGATTTGAGTTTTAAATTTATGAGAAAAATTTTTGCAGCTTTTATTTTTATTACTGCTGCAGCTATAGCAGGGGCAGAAAAGGTAAACTTTTTTCTTGAGCCTGCTTATGGAAATGAAAAACTAAAAGTTTCTCTTAACTGGGACGAAAAATGGCTTTCTGAGTCTTCGTTCGAATATAATCACGATCTTGCACGGATTGCGTGTGTTCTTTCCGAATCTTCCTATGCAGATGTTCTTGAATCTCCTGATGATAATCAGATGCTAAAGAATTATCTTGCTATGGGAATAAAAAAAAGCGATGTAGAGTTTCATTATGATATTGATTACAATGCTCCGATTTTAAGAAACAATCAGGCTGCATGCAGTTTTGCATCAAAAAAATCAGGAGATTCTACTCTTGTATTTGTTACGATTCGCGGAACTCCAAGCGAAGCTCATGAATGGGTTTCTAATATCAACATAAGTGATACATACCGTACCGCAGACGAAATTCATGAAGGATTTTTTTATACGTCAACAGAAATACATAGGGCTCTTATTTACTATTTGTTAATAAAAAAAATAGATCCGGAAAACTGCCGTTTCCTTATAACAGGGCACAGCCGCGGCGGTTCGGTTGCAAACCTTCTTGCAGAAACTCTCTGTGACGAAGATTATTTTCAGAAAGGCGGAATATATGTTTATACTTTTGCAGCTCCCAATGTTTCTACGACAGATAAAGTTTCGGATGATCAGTACAAGTTTATCTGGAATATAGTTAACCCTGAAGATTTAATTCCGACAGTTCCTCCATGCAGAGGAGGCTGGCAGTTTAAGAAATTCGGTAATACTTTATCTTTTGTCAGTTCGTGGACTTGTGCTGATGACTTTTATGAAAAGAAATTTTTACCGGGTGTAAATGAAGTATTCAGAAAATTTTTTGATCGTGATTACTGTCCATTTAAAACCGGTACATTTATTCCATCTGTTTTTACAAGGGGACTTACGGATTTTTATTCAACGGTCGGCGGTTATTATTCAAGCAGGGTAAATATTTCCAAGAAAATAGAAAATGTATTTTTTAATATGTTTCCTTCTGCTTCAAGAAACTCTGTTGATGAAGTTTCTACGGAAGAAAACTCTTCAAAGATAATGCAGTTTCTTGGAGAAATGCTTAATAAACGTACAAACGGACTTCTTGATTATTCAGCACTTGCATTCAGCGATATGCATTCCTGCAAGACTTACTTAAGTTTTATGCTTGCATTTGATAAGGATGAACTTTTTACGGACAAGGGATGCAGTCAGCTTGTAATCCGCGGTAACTGTGAATGTGCAGTTTTTGATAAAAACGGAAAAGTTCTTGTGCGTATGCTGGACGGTATGCTTCAGTTTTCAAGCATAACCCTTCCGATTGGTGCAATGTATGTACCGGGAATTACAGTTATAGGTTTTCCATCGAATGCTGATTTTACCGTTGCAATCTATAAAGATTCAATTTTTCCGACTTATGTACCTGTTGTTCTTGAACAGTATGATTCTGCAGGTTATTTTACAGGCGAAGAGATTTCAAAAAACTTTTTTCCTCATAAAGGAATTGTTTACAAGATAAAAGGCGGAAAAATATTTACGGAAAAAAAGACAATTGACTCAATGAAAGTCAGGTTTAAAGAAGCCCGTTATGTTGTAAAAACCGGAGATTTAAAACCCGATGACGTTTTTAGAATTCAGCCGGAGATAAACTTTAACAGTGACTTTAATTTTGGTTTCGGCGTAAGACTTGGCTCACGTAATATTTACGGAAGTCTTCTTGCAGGGCATTCCATAACGGATCTCGGTGAATCAATTGATCTTTTTACCGGTGTCGGACATCAGACTACGCTTTACGGCTGGCTCCTTTTTGATACGGAACTTTATGCAAAAACAAGTATCGCAGTTGAAGAACCGGATACGGGTTCCAGATTCAATATTGTACCGGAAACCCGTTTGAGTCTTGTTTACAGACCGTTCCATCGTTTCCAGTTTTTTACAGGATGTATATTAGACTTTCACATAAACGGCTTTAATGACGGAGCCTTTGATTCTTCATCCCGCACAAAGACACTGGGTTCAATCGAAGTAAATGACAGGTTTTCAATTGTGCCCTCAATAAGTATCGGTATGCGTTTTTAAAGCCGTTTAACTGATTCAGGAAAATGACTCAAGCTCTTTAACTAGACCTGCAAATACGTCAAGCGCTGCCTGCACCGGTTCAGAAGAACTCATGTCTACGCCACCGACTTTAAGTGCTTCAATCGGATAACGGGAACCGCCTGATTTTAAGAAGTTAAAGTAATCTTCCAGTTCCTGTTTTCCGCCTGTTGTTACGCGCTTTGCGAGGGCAAGACTTGCAGAAATTCCTGTTGCATATTTGTAAACATAGAAGGCATTGTAGAAATGAGGAATGCGAAGTCCTTCGAGATCGGAGGCTTTTTCGAAAACCATTTCTTCACCAAAATACTGTTCAAGAAGCGAACGGTAAGTAGAACGGAGAACTTCCGTGCTGAGCGGTTCATTGTTTTCTATAAGCTCGTGACACTTAAGTTCATATTCTGCAAACATTGTTTGACGGTGAAGCGTAGAAAGAATATCAGAGGCCCGTGTGCTTATAAGATATTTTCTTACGTTTTCATCTGATGCGTTTTTAAGAAGATATTCAAAAATAAGTTCTTCGTTAAACGTCGAGGCAACCTCTGCTTCAAAAATCGTGTAGTCATAGCAGCGGAACGGATTATTCCGTACGCTGAACCAGGAATGCATCGAGTGTCCGCCTTCATGAGCCATGGTAAACACATCGCGGAGGGAATCTTCGTTGTAGTTCAAAAGAATATACGGATAGCCTGTGTAGCAGCCGGAAGAAAAGGCTCCGCTTCGTTTTCCCTTGTTTTCGTAACGGTCTGTCCAGCCTCTTAAAAGTCCTGAGCATAGGGTGTCTGTGTAATCTTTTCCAAGAACAGAAAGTGCATTCCTTACGATTTCTACGGCTTCTTCATAAGGTGTCTTTATTTTTACGGATTCAACAAGAGGAGCGTGAACATCATAATGACGGAGCTCTTTAAGTCCCAGAAGTTTTTTTCTAATTGAATAATACTTATGAAGGACAGGAAGATTTTTGTGAACCGTATCAATAAGATTTCTGTAAACGCTTTCGGGAACTTTATCCGGATAAAGGGCAGCTTCCAGTGAAGACTTATAACCGCGTGCCCTTGCAATAAAAATGTCCTGCTTTATCGAACCTGAATAAAGTGCTGCAAGCGTATTTGCATGATTTTCATAAACGTCATAAAATTTATCGTAGGCTTCTTTTCTGACTTTTCTGTCGCGGTTTTCGAGAAAAGAACTAAAGGTTCCGTGTGTAAGAGGAAGCTCTTTTCCGTCTGCACTGACGGTTCCGAATTTAAAATCTACATCATTTAAAAGAGAAAAGGCATTTCCTGCGGTATCTGCACTTTCGCTCTGGAGGGCAAGAAGCTTTTCTTCTTTTTCGCTCAGTATATGCGGCTTTTTGTGAAGTATCTTGTTGATGTAAACCCTGTAATTTTTAAAATCATCTCTCTTAAGCCATTCAGAAATTTTTTCATCGGGAACAGAAAGAATCTCCGGTACAAGAAATGAAGTTCTGCTTGAAGCATCCGTGTAAGCCATCATTACGCGGTTTAACTTTTCCTGAGCCGAAGCATCCCCCTGATCTGCAGAATTTAAAAGGCTTGCATAGTGATAAACCTGTTCAATAAGAAGATCAAGCGCTTCATCTGCATGAAGGGCTTCAAGAAAAATATCTGCATTTTCAGAAAGTTTTCCTTTAAATGAAACAAGGTTGTCTGTTAATTCAGGAACTTTTTTTAAGGCAGCTTCCCATTCATCATCATTTTTGTAAAGCTGGGTAAGGTCCCACTTGTATTCAGCAGGAACATCTTTTCTTTCCGGTATTTCATGTGTATCCATTTCTATTCCTCACAGGCCATGTAAGCAATTGTCATTGCATCAAGACCAATATTTTTTATTATGCAGTATTCATTCGGCTGGTGTGCAAGCTCATCCATTGTAGACCACACAACAGCATTCAAGCCGATGTTTCTAAGACCGGCAGCAACGGTTCCGCCTCCGATTCCGACACAGCGCGGTTTTATTCCGTGAACCGTTTCTATTGCTTTTAAAAGCGATTTTACGACAGGAGCATCCTGCGGTGTTGCAGGGGATTCTTCTGCCTGTAATTCTTTAACTTCTACTTTAACTCCGTATTTTGCTTCTATCTGATTTACACGTTCTTTTACTTCTTTACGAACTTCATCAAGACTGTAGCATGGATTAATGCGGCAGTCACAGCAGAAAACATCATCTCCGGGAATAAAGTTTACGCCTTCTACATTGGAAAGTTTTTTAGTCGGCTGGAAAGTAGAATAGGGCGGATCAAAAAGTTCATCCTGCGCAGAGAAATAATTTTCCAGTTCATTTATTTTAAGTGCAAGTTCACAGCCCGCAAGCATTGCATTTTTTCCAAGATCGGGCCGGCTTCCGTGACACTGAATTCCTTTTGTGTGGAACTCAAGCCAGAAAATATTTTTTTCTGCAATTTCTACAGTTTCGCCTTTAGCATCTCCGCCGTCCGGAATAAGAATAAGATCATCCTTAGAAAAAAGTTCGCGGTGATTTTTTATAAGATAGTTCATTCCGTAAGCAGAGCCGACTTCTTCATCTGCCATAAAGAGAAGCTTGATTGTGTGCTCGGGAATAATGTGCTGCTTTACAAAACTTAAGGCCGCAAGAACTCCGGAACAGAGTCCCTGCTGATTGTCTTCTACACCGCGCCCGTAAAGCTTTCCGTCTTTTTCCGTAACTGTCCATGGGTCTGTATTCCAGAGCTTTATGTCTCCGACCGGCACAACATCAAGATGAGCACATATCCAGATGGAATAGTCATTTCTGCTTCCGGGAATTGTTGCAACAAGATTAGGTCTTTTTTTAGAAGGAACGCGTTCATCAGGAGCGTCAAAGTGTTCAAGATTCTTTATGCCGTTTTCCGTAAGAAACTTTTCGAGTGCTGCACATTTTTCGCTTTCACCGGTGCCACCGTTTTCCGGAGCAAGGGCTTTGTGCGCCGTAAGAAGTGTTTCCAGTTGAACCATGTCGCGGGTGTGATTTTCTATCCAGCTTTTTATCTGATTAAATTCTTCTGACATACTCTGTGCCTCTAAAAAATGTCTTCTATTTTTTTTCTGCGTAATATTTCTGATATGCTTTCCAGGTTGATTCAATGAGCGTGTTTACATCAGAATATTTCGGTTCCCAGCCAAGGGTGTCGCGGGCAAGTTTTGAAGAAGCCGTAAGCTGTGCTGGATCTCCGGCTCTTCTTCCTGTATACTCGGCCTTAATTTCTTTTCCGGTTATCTTTCTTGTAGCTTCGAGCATTTCTGTAACCGTAATGCCGTTTCCTGTTCCAAGATTTAATGTAAGCGATTGTTCGTTTTTTGAAATGTATTCAAGTGCAAGTACATGTGCGCTTGCAAGATCGCTTACGTGAATGTAATCGCGCACGCACGTTCCGTCTCTTGTGTCATAGTCATTTCCGAAAATAGAAATTTTTTCGCGTTTACCGCAGGCAACTTCCATCATTACTGGAAGAAGGTTTGCAGGATTTTTTTCAAGACCGTAAAGAATTCCTTCGGTATCATAGCCTGCTGCATTAAAATAACGGAGGGCGGCAAACTTTAAGCCTTTGAGCTTTTCGTACCAGGCCATAAACTCTTCTATCTTGAGTTTTGTAAAGCCGTAATAGTTTGTCGGATTTTTCGGATGATTTTCATCTATCGGAAGATACTCCGGTTCTCCAAAGGTTGCGGCACTGGAAGAAAAAACCATGTACTTACAGTTGTGTGCAGAAGCAGCATTTAAAATGTTCAAGGTGCCGGTAATATTGTTAACGGAATATTTTTCCGGTTTAATCATTGACTCTCCTGCTGCCTTAAAAGCTGCAAGATGAATAAAGGCATCAAAACCTTCTGCAAACGCCATATCAAGAGACTGTGTGTTAAGAATGTCCCCGAGAATAAAACCGTTTTCTGCAAAAAGATTCTGTGTAAGGCCTGAACTTAAGTTATCAAAAACCGTAACCTTGTGTCCCTTTTTCATAAGTTCCTTTACAACATGACTTCCGATGTAACCGGCTCCACCTATAACTAAAACTTTCATATCTGCCTCCATTTAAAATTTTTACATAAGCTTTTCTGATTCTTCTTCCCATCTTAGATTAAGCTCATCTATTTTCTGAGAAATTTCTTCTATCTTTTTCTGACATTCTTTTGCTTTTGCTCCGTCTGAATAAACTTCCGGAGTAGAAAGCTTTGCTTCCAGTTCCTTTTTCTTTTCTTCGAGAGAAACAATTTCGTCTTCTATGCGCGCAACTTCCTTTTCTATTTTGCGCCGTGCACTTTCTGCTTTTTTCTGTTCCTCCCAGGAAAGCCGGCCTGCTTCTTTCTGAACGGGAACTTCTTTTTTTATTTCGCCTGCATCTTCGCCGCCTTCCTGTTCCGCTTCGATTCTCTGCATGTAGTATTCATAGTTACCCGGAAAGTTTCTGTGTTTTCCGGGATGAAGTTCGAGTACACGGGTTGCAAGTCCTTCTATAAATCCACGGTCATGGCTTACGAAAATTACTGTGCCTGTAAAATTCTTCAGTGCATCCAGAAGAACGTCCTTTGAATGCATGTCCAGATGGTTTGTAGGTTCATCAAGAATAAGAAGGTTTACGGGTTTTAAAAGCAGTTCAAGAAGTGCAATGCGGGATTTTTCTCCGCCGGATAAAACATCAATGCTTTTAAAAACATCATCACCGCGGAAAAGAAAAGACCCCAGCATGTCGCGAAGTTTTGGAATAAGTTCAAGAGGAGCTCGTTCTTCCATGTATTCAAGAATTGACTGGCTTCCCTTTATTTTTTCTGCACTGTCCTGACAGAAGTAGCCGATGCTTACACCTGCACCTGTTTTAACGGTTCCGCTAAAGTCCTTGTCCTGACCTGCAATAATCCGTAAGAGGGTAGACTTACCTGCTCCGTTTCTTCCTGCAACCACAAGCTTTTCATTTTTTTCGATTATTAAATCAAGATTATGAATTACATCTCCGGCGCCGTAATTTTTAGAAAGTCCTTCTGTGGTAATTACCAGCTGCCCTGAATGCGGTGCGTCAGGAAATTTAAAGTGAATCTTTTTTAAGTTTTCCGGAATCTCAATTTTGTTTTCGAGAATCTTGTCGAGCATTTTCTGCCGTTCCTGAGCCTGTGCTGCTTTTGTTGCCTTATATCCGAAACGGTTTATGAATTCTTCCAGATGATTTATTTCTGCCTGCTGCTTTTCGTATTCTGCAATCAGGGTTTCAAGTTCAACTGCACGAACCTGCTCATAGTGAGTAAAGTTTCCGCTGTAGCGCTTTAATTCTCCGTTAAAAAGTTCGTATACTTCATTAACCGTGTGGTCAAGAAAATAACGGTCGTGGCTTACAAGAATAAATCCGCCGGAAAAATCAGAGAGAAATTTTTCAAGCCATTCGCGGGCTTCGATATCAAGATAGTTTGTAGGTTCGTCCAGAAGAAGAATGTCGGGCTTGCACATAAGGACCTTTGCAAGGGCAATGCGCATCTGCCATCCGCCGGAAAACTCATCCGTCTGGCGGTCAAAATCGGAGCGTTCAAAACCAAGACCAAGAAGAACCTGTTCACAGAGGGCTGCACGATTATACCAGCCGCTTTCTTCCAGTTTCTGAAGAAGTGCAGCATGTTCTTCTGCAAGACGAACGTTATCCGGAACTTTTGCCATCTCTTCTCCGACAGCATCAATTTTCTTTAAGAGTTCGTAGCCCCAGATAAAGGCTTTGTCTGCTTCTTCTTTTAAAGTGCAGCCCTGATGAATAAGACCGCTCTGAGGAAGATAGGCAATTCTTGTGTCTTTCTGAACGCTTCGTTCCCCCGAATCAAAATCAACAAGACCAGCCATTCCTTTTATAAGCGTGGATTTTCCGGCACCGTTTGCTCCGGTAAGGGCTGCCTTCGTACCTTTTGCAAGATTGATGCTTACGTCTTTAAGAATATCCCTGTCGCCGAAAGCAAGCGATACTTTTGAAAACTGAACAAATGCCATTTAACTTACCGTGAAAAATAGATTACTTCCGGATTAACCGCAAGCGTAACTGTCGCAGAATCTGTGTTTGTAATTTCGTTCATGGTTTTTGTTACGTTTGCAAGAGTAAAGCGAAGTCCGTTGTTTTCTGATTTATAGAAGAAGTTTACTTCTTTTTCCTGTCCGTCAAATTTAAAGGTGATGATTCCGTCAAATCTTGCGCGGAGTGTTTTCGGTACAAAATATTTAAAAGAAACTGTTCCTGTATTTTTTGCAGAAGTAGAAATTACAGAAGGAACAAGTTCGTTAAAGTTTGTCCATGAGAAAGAAGAAGTGTCGCTGAATGTTAGTGTTCCATAACCGCTTGATCTGTAGTCCGGGCCAAGAGTCTTTAAGTTTCTGAATCTTGCGCTGCGTTCTTCGATTTCGTCTGCAATTATCTGATTGATGTCTTTGTCCGGCGGCAGCGTAATATAGTTATAGCTTCTGGGTTTTCCTTTTTTATCAATATACTGAACCGTAATAAGCTTTCCGCTTCTTAGTGTAACCTGTACCGGAGTTTCATCGAATTTGTATGTTGAATTTTCTGTCTTTGTAATTCCATGGAACGGATATGATGCACTCAATCCAGGCCAGCCGATGTGAACGGTTCCGCTCTGTACACCAGGGTCAAATTTAAATGATGCCTGCATTTCGTCCAGGTTGATTTCGCGGGAAGTAATCATGCGGTTGTAGTAGTCAGGATACCATTCAGAAGAAAGCATAGCTTCAAGAGCTGTGTCTGTTTCCTTTACCTGAGCTTCTTCTGCACCGGCTCCAAAAGAGCCGTCATCATTCATTGTAAACTGACGCAGATTGTGACTAAAGCACCAGCCGGTATGTCCGTCATGAGTAAGTACACTTATCCATTTTCCTTCGAGAGCCTGCGACCCTGTTGTCGGTGCAGTTCCTTCTCCATCAAAAAGAAGTCGTATGATTTCATCTTTTCTTAAGCGGTAAATCTGCTTTGAAGTATTAACGGAAGCTTCCCTTATAGGAAGTCCGTCGAGTGCACAGCGGGCATACTGCTTTTCATACTCCCTGTATTTCTGGGAAAGCTTTACGGCTTTTGATTTTGAAGTGGGTTCAGAAATCTGCCAGAGAGGGACTTCGATTTTTTCATCAGAGTAGGGAACTCCGATTACATAAATGTGTTCAATGTTTGATTTTAAATAAACCGGTACTACAGTTCCGTCTGCAATCTTTTTTTCCGGAATGTTCCACATAACGACACCCCAGCCGATTGTTCCCGAGCAGGAAATAAAAAGTGAAGCAAGTATAGAAAGAAAAAAAGTTCTAAAAAAAATTCTAAGCATAATTTATTCCTTATATTTTTTTATGATAATGCAGCCGTTATGTCCGCCGAAGCCGAGACTTGCACTCATTGCGGCATTAACTTCTGTCTGTATTCCTTTGTTTGGCGTGTAGTCCAGATCACATCCGCCTTCTGTATCCTGATCTTCAAGATTGATTGTAGGCGGAATAAAATCATCAGTGACGGCTTTTACGCAGAAGAACGCTTCTATTGAACCTGCAGCTCCAATCAGATGACCTGTCATGCTTTTTGTAGAAGAGACGCGGAGCTTTTTGACCTGCGGACCGAATACCGTATGAAGCATTGCAGTTTCTGCTGAATCATTTGACATGGTAGAAGTTCCGTGTGCATTGTAATACTGAATGTCCTGCGGCTTTAAGCATGCATCTTCCAAGGCTTCATTTACGGCAAGGGCAGCACCGCTTCCGTCCTGAAGCGGTGCTGCTATATGATAGGCATCGCAGCTTGCACCGAATCCTGCAACTTCTGCGTAGATTTTTGCACCGCGCTTTTTTGCGTGTTCAAGTTCTTCAAATATAAGTACGGCACTTCCTTCTGCAAGAAGAAAACCGCATCTTTTTTTATCAAAGGGCCTGCTTGCCTTTTCGGGAGCGTCGTTGTAATTTCTTGCAAGCGCATTCATTCCTTCGTAGCATGCAACGCTGAACTCCGTAATGCACGAATCAGTTCCGCCCGTGATGCACATGTCGCATCTTCCTGCCCTTATGAGGTCGAGTGCAAGTCCAAGCGAATCTGTTCCTGAGGCACAGGCATTTGTTAAAGTCCAGCTTAAATTTTTAAGGCCGTAGTGCATGCTTATGTTGGCCGAAGCTTCGTTGGAAATCATAAGCGGCGTCGTAAACGGAGGAATGCGTGAAGGTCCGAATGCCGGATCCAGAAGCTTTTCGAATCCTTCAGAACATGCATCTATTCCGCCGATGCAGCAGCCGAGGACTACGGCACATTTTTCTTCTTTAAGGGTTCCTTCGTTATAGCCTGCATCGTTTACTGCCTGAACTGCCGAAGCAAGTGCAAGCTGGGTAAAGCGTGCCATCCTGCGTGCAAGTTTTTTATTGAGCGAATAGTTTTCCAGAGAAAAGTCTTTTACTTCTGCAGCAATCTGTACGTCAAGCCTTTCGGGATTAAACAGAGTGATTCTTGCAGCTCCGCTTTTTCCTTCCTTAGCATTCTTCCATGTTTCGTCTGCATCTTTTCCGATCGGAGATACAACGCCAAGTCCTGTAACGACAACCCGTCTTCTTTCCATAATTTTCCTATCTTATCTTAAAGAAGATTCCGAGCATTCCGATTGTAATGAGAATCTGAATCATCAGGAATTTTATAAGAACCTGGGTCGGAGACCAGCCGTGATTTTTTCGCATGTGGTCGTGAAGCGGGAACCTTACGTTTTCAAAAATTGATATGTGAAGGAATCTTTTAAGTGCAACCTTAAGAAGACCCATTCCACCGTTTATAAAAATGATTGATGAAGTTATAAGAAAGAGAAGAGGGTTTCCACTGAGCATTACGCAGACTCCGATAAAGAAGCCGAGTGCGCGTGAACCGGCATCTCCCATGAGAACCTTACTTGGAAAAGCATTGTGCCAGAGGTAGCCCATGACTACGCCTGCAAAAGTAAATATGATGATTGCCCAGGAAGCACCGCCTTTAATGAAAGGAATCCACGGAACAAAATTCTGCCAGTTTCCTCCTTCAACACTTTCCAGCTGAGGAACGAAAAGATAGAGCACGATGTTCTGATGACCGAGGATTATATAGAAGATGATTCCGAGTGTCATGAGTGCAAGAAGTACTAAAGAAGATGAAAGTCCGTCAACTCCGTCGGTACAGTTGGTCGTGTTTACCGAAACCCAGAGCATGACCGTACTTATTGCAATGTAAAGCCAGAACGGAACTGCAACCGGATCTTTTATGAACGGAAGCCAGAAGTAAAGGCTTGAACTTCCCGACATTCTCGGAAGGCAGAGTGCAATGAGTATGGAAGCGCCCGCACATATCAGAAGGTCAAGGAATGCCTTTATGTATTCGCCCCATCCTTTTTCGCTTCTGTCATCAAGATAACCGGTAAGCATCATAAGCCAGGTAAGGGCAAGAACTCCGGCCTGCGAAATAAAAAGTGCAGTTCCGCCTTCACGTGAAAAATCAACGGGAGCAAAAATAAAAGAAAGAATCACAAAGAAGGAAACAAAAACAACTCCGGAGCCTGTCGGCTTTCCTTTTGAAACTTCCTTTGAAAGCGTAAAGTCGCGGCCCCTGTCGAGAGGCAGGTACTTAAAGAAGCAGGGAAGAAGATAACGCGTAACAAAAAAACCGACATAAACTGCAAGCACGATGAGGACAGCGTAAGAATTAAGGAAGCGTCCCACTGCACGCAGTGCCTTTTCATAGAAGGGCACGTTTTCTTCGTGTCCGCCGAAATATTTTGCCAATAATCCGCCAATGTAATAAAGCATGCAATTATTTTATCAGATTTTTCTTCTTATTTAAAGTGAGGCATTTTACATCAGCGTTTTAAAGAGGCCTTTCTGTCCCTTACATTCCCCATGCCCAGGCGTAGGCACTGAGGTAAGGATCGGGCTTTATCTGTTCATCCGAAGTCCACACTTCCTCTATGGTTCCGCTTTCGTTTATTTTTCCGATGCGTACTGTTTTGTAAAGATGCTGGTTCTGTCCGTCAATGGTAACGGTTCCTCCCGGAGAGTCAAAGCTGAGCCCCTTTGCTGCAATGCGCACTTTTTCGGTATCAAAGCAGCCGGCCTTTTCTACGGCTTTTGCCCACAGATGAACTGCAGAATATGCAGCTACTATCGGATCGGAAGTAACCCTGCTTTCTCCGTAGGATGCGCGGTATTTTTTTATGAAATCCCTGTTTGCTTCTGTGTCCGTAGTCTGGAAATAGTTCCATGCAACATAATGACCGCATATGTTTTCGATTCCGATTTTAGAAACCTCTTCTTCTGCGATGGAAAAACTCATTACGGGAATCATGTCTGCTGATATGCATGCTGCTTTAAGCTGATTGAAAAATGCTATGTTTGAATCTCCGTTTAATGTATTGAAAATTACGTCGGGTTTCTGTTTAAGGATTTCTTTAATCAGGGGTTCAAAATCACTTCTTCCGAGAATTACGTATTCTTCTCCGACACATTCACATTCGAGGTCCTTTAATTCTGCCTTTATAATCCTGTTGGCAGTGCGCGGAAAAATGTAGTCGCTTCCAATTAAGAAGACGCGCTTTCCGAACTTGTTTACAAAATAGTTTACTGCCGGAACGACCTGCTGGTTTGGGGCAGCTCCTGTGTAAATGATATTGGGGCTTGCCTCCATTCCTTCATATTGAACCGGATACCACAGAAGTGAATAGAATTCTTCGAATACAGGCTTTACTGCTTTTCTTGAAGCAGAAGTCCAGCATCCGAAAACAGAAACGGCATTGTCTTCCGTAATAAGTTTCTTTGCTTTTTCTACGAACGTGTGCGAATCACTTTCACCGTCTTCGTCTATTACGACAATTCTTTTTCCCAGTACACCGCCTGCTTCGTTCAGTTCATTTACTGCAAGCATTTCTGCATCACGAAGCGGCTGTTCACTGATTGCCATGCTTCCCGTTCGTGAATGAAGTATTCCGATGTTTACTGTCTCCGCTTCATTTTTCTGTGAGCAGCCTGAAGCAAGAAAAACTGCCGCTGCCATAATATAAGCTGATGCTGTTCTTTTCATTTATTCTTCTCTCCTAAACTATGTCGTAAGTTGTCATGAGGCCTTTGCCCTTTACGTCACATTCAATCGGCTGACTGAACTTGATTCCTGTTTCCTTAAGATGATCCCGTACTGTTTCTGATACGCGGATTTTTCCAGGTTCACAGGCTGTTTCCATTCTGCTTGCAACGTTTACGGTATTGCCCCATACGTCGTAGATGAACTTTGTCTTTCCGATTACGCCCGCCGTTACAGGTCCGCAGTTAAGTCCTATCCTTATGTTGAACTGAATGCTTGCAGTCTTGTTGTATTCTGCGAGGTCTTCGTACATTCCTTTTGCAAACTCAATCATTATTCGTGCGTGCTCTGGATTTGCAGAAGGAATTCCGCAGGCAGCCATGTATGCGTCTCCGATAGTCTTGATTTTTTCTACACCCATTGCCTTTGCCCTTTCGTCAAAGCGGCAGAAAAGATCATTAAGTGCTTCTACGATTTCGGCAGCTGTATGTCCGCTTGAAGTTTTTGTAAAGTTTACGATGTCAGAGAAGAGCAGCGTTACATCATCAAAGTTTTCACCTATTGAACGTATTTCGCCTTTAAGTTCCTCTGCAATTTTATCCGGAAGGATTGCACGAAGAAGATGATCACTCTTTTCTTTTTCTTCCTTAAGTTCTGCAGTCCTCTGCTGAACTTTCTGTTCAAGCCTTATGTTTTCGAGTTTCATTGATCGCTGCTTTAAATAAAAGAGCAGGAATATCGTTCCCAGTACAATGGCGGTTACGATTATCCAGAAAACCGGCATCTGGAAGAAATACGGTTTCTGAACAAGAACAACGGCTTCTGCCTGTTCGCTGTAGAATCCGTCTCCGTTAATTGCGTTTACATAGAAGATGTGCCTGCCCGGCTTTAAGTTTGTGTAAGAAATGGTGCGCAGCTGTGTCGGTTCAGAAAATTCATCTTCGAAGTTTGTAAGCCTGTGCGTAAAGCGGAGCCTCTCCGGTGCATCAAAGCTTAAGCCCGTGTATTTTATTTCTACACGCTTCGTTCCCGGCTTAAGGACAATCGGGGCTGAAGTTGTTTTGTATTCAATGTTGTCGATTACAAAGCTTTCTATATGAACGAGAGGCATGACAGGATTTTCGGTAACCTTTATCGGATCATAGATTGCAATTCCGTCTGTCATTGTAAACCAGAGCCTGTCGTGTCTGTCTATCATGCTCTTTGCAGTTGACGTAGGACCTTTTGAAACAAGACCGTCGTTGCTGTTGTAGTTTTTTAAATCCAGCGTGTCTACTATTCCGTTTGCAGCCTGAATAAGCCTCTGGTAGGAAACTGATGAAATTCCCCTGTTGCTGATGAGCCAGAGGTTTTCTGCAGAATCCTTTAATGCCTGGAAAACAGAATCCGTTCCGATTCCGTTGTCTGAATTTAAGTTGTCATATCTTAGCGGCCTGCTGGTTGCACTGTCGAATGCCGTTATTCTTGTAATTCCTCCTCCCGTACATATCCAGTAGTTTTCTTCGGCATCCTGAGTGATTTTAAAGATAACGTTTCCCGAAAGTCCGTCTTCCGATGAAATGTGTGCAATGATTCTTTCATCCTTCATAAAGTAAATTCCGCCGCCGTCGGTTCCAATCCATATGACGTCATTTTTATCTTTATAAAGTGCCATTATGTATTCGTTTTCGAGGCCGTTATTCTGGTCGTATGATTTAAGCGTTCCGTCTTCATGAATGATGGTAAGTCCTGTCGTTGTTCCGACGTAAAGTTCTCCCGGTGTATTTTCTATTGCAACGCGCACTTTGTTTCCGACAAGCCCGTCATCCCGCGACCAGGATTTTAATTCGCTGCCGTTCCATCTTATCTGACCCGGAGCACTGTATGCACTTACAAGGATGTCGCCGTTGCCTGCAAGAGAAACATCCCTTATGCGCAGTCCTTTTGTAGCATCCGTAAGTTCGTTTGAAACAGGAATGTCTTTTTCCCAGCAGAGTACGCCTCTGTCTGTTCCGGCCCACACTTTGCCGTCAAGTCCTTCGCAGATGCTGTTTACTGCAGTTCCAAGCTTAAGCATCTTGAACTTGCTCTGAGTAAGCTTTCCGATTCCGTTCCTGTCTGTTGCAATCCAGATGTTTCCTTCGCGGTCAGAAATGATTCCGTTGATTGTTGTGTTGCGAAGGCTTTCTCCGGTGTATTCCGTGTATTCGCCGTTTGAAAAAACTACAAGCCCTTTTTCCGTTCCGAACCAGATTGTTCCCAGAGGATCCTGATAGATGCAGTTTGTTGTTGTCGTATCCAGGATCGTTCCTGTCTTTACAGACTGAATTCCGGTGTTGTTCATTTTTACAAGTCCCTGCTGTCCCAGTGCAATCCAGAAAGTTCCTGCCCTGTCCTGAGTGATTGCTGTAGCAGTGTAGTTTCCGAATTCATTGAAGTCATGAAGGGTCTTAAAAATGCCGTCCTGGAAAATAAAAAGTCCGCGTTCGTTGGCAGTTGTAAGCCAGATTCTTCCGCCTGTGTCACAGTAAAGGTGTGTGGTAATGATTCCCTTTGAAACGGAGCCGGGTTCAAACTGCGGATTAAGAAGCTTTTCGTCCGGGGTAAGGTAGATTACTCCTGCTGCCGTTCCGACCCAGATGTTGCCGTCTTTATCTTCCGCGAGGGCCCTTATTGAATTGCTTGGAAGACCGTTCTGCATTGTCCATGTAACTGTCTGTCCGTCTTTTGTACAGGTAACGCCTTCGTCATTTGCTCCAAGCCACAGGCATCCGTTTTTATCTTCATGAAGGGTTCGGACCGAAGCGAATTTAAAATTGTTGTCTTTTGAACGCCTCAAAAGGTTAAATTCAACTCCGTCAAAACGAACAAGGCCTTCATAAGTTCCTATATTTATATACCCGTCTTTTGTCTGGTAGATACTGGTTGCTGTAGTACCTGTAAGGCCGCCGAAGGAAGTCCATACCTGATAGACATAGTTGTCAAAAAAGGAGTTTTCTGCAAAAGAAAGACTTCCTGCCAGAAATGAAAATAAAGCTAATAAAAATCGTCTCATACGAATATTATAGAATAAAAAGTGAAATTTGAAAAATAAAAAGTGAATTTACGGTTGTAAAAAAAAGAAAGGCATCCGTAAAAACTCGCTGGGCTTTCGCAGGCTTGGCACGGCGGTTTTCAGAATGCCATTCAGAAACTTCTTTTATAGAGGCAGAAGGATTTTATTGCAGCGGCCTTTTGATTACGGACGTTTTAAGATGCCGTTCTTAAGGTCTTCTTCCGATCTTTTCTTCATCATGTAATGCTGCTTTTTTCCGGTTGCAGTTTTAGGAAGCGAATCAACTATTGCAAAATAGCGCGGCCTCTTGTAGTTGGAGAGCATGGGACTGTTGCTGCAGAATTCTCCGAGCTCTTCTATCGTAAGGCCAGGATCTTCAGGAACAACATAGGCTGCAACGCTCTGTCCACGTATCTTGTCCGGAACTGCCGTTACGATGCATTCACGGACTTTAGGATTTTCGAGCAGCACTTCTTCTACCTGTTCAGGATAGATGTTTTCGCCGCTTACGACAATCATGTTGTCCTTTCTTCCCGTTACGGTTACGGTTAAGTTTTTATCCCATGTTCCGGTGTCTCCGGTGTAATACCATCCCTTGTACCATTTCTGCCGGGCAAGCTCTTCGTTTCCGATGTAGCTGTATGCTGATTTTCCCGGTGACTTTATGATGATTTCTCCGTTCGTCTCTCCGTCCGTTTCTACGGTTTCATCAGGTTCCGTTCTTTTACCTTCGGAGATTCTTACGACACGCACTTCATCATCGATGCAGCTTCCTCCAACGCTTCCGGCTCCTTCGGGAAGATCATAGGGGCGCAGGAATGCATTCCAGAAAGTTTCCGTCGTTCCGTAGCCGTTGTATATTCTTGGAGTAAGGTTCTTAAAATACTTGATGCAGTCTGCTTTTGTAAGGGGGGCTCCCATCGTTACGATTCCGCGGAGTCCCGAAAGATCATGCCTTTCTTTTTCCTGCGCGCGGTTTAAAAGCTCAAGGTTTGCCGGTGCTCCCATAAGGTATGTAACAGAATACTTCTGCACGTACTCAAGAACGTTCTGCGGCTTGAACACACGCATTATTACGACACATGCTCCTGCGTAAAAAGAACTGCACGGTCCTGCGCAGTGGCAGCCGCCCCTGTGGAACCACGGAGTCATGTTTAAGGTAACGTCGTTTCTGTCCAGCGGATACTGCATGATTACGTCATGTGCACACAAGACTTCGTTTATGTCATTGATTGGAACTGATTTAGGAAGTGCTGTCGTACCCGAAGTACAGAGCCTTAAGACTTCATCATAGATATGCGGGCGGAAGTTTATGACGGGTTCATCTTCCGAAGCTCCTGCAGTAAATTCTTCATAGGAAACGTGCCCTTCGGGAACTTCCGTCTTTTCCAGATTGTCGCACAGTACAAAAAGCGAAGGCGCATGTTCTGCAAGTACGGCTGCACCAGTTACGGCTTCCTTTGCGTTAGGCGTGTAGATGACTGCCTTAGGCCTGTTGTGGTCAATAAGCAGTGCAAGTTCTCCTGAAGCAAGGTTGCAGTTTGCCTGAAGGATGATTGCTCCGATTTTTCTCGGGCCTGTATAGGAGAATGCAAACACGGGGCAGTTTCTCATTACGAGCATTACGACATCATTTTTTTCGATGCCGGCTTTCTGCAATGAATCGGCAAGCCTGTTTGCTTCGGCATTGAGCTCTTTGTAATTCCATGTTGAAGATGTTTCAGGATCAATAACGGCAGTCCGTGAAGGATAGCGCTTTACATTTCTGAGGAATCCGTTCAGCCAGGTGTACTCGTGTTCAAAAGTATCAATGAACATCGTATCGTTGTATGTGCGGGTCATGCCTTTCATACTAATGTATTTTGCAAAACGAAACAACACATCAGTTCACACGCTTTGCAGAAAAGGTTTTAAATGATAAAGTGCCTGTATGAAAATTGCTGCAAAAAAATCAACGCTTTCGGGCCGCATCATGGTTCCGGCTTCCAAGTCTCATACAATCCGTGCCCTCCTTCTGGCCGCAATGGCAGAGGGTACTTCTCACATAAAGAATCCCTTAAAGAGTGCAGACTGCCTTAGCACGGGAAAAGTGCTTCCGCTTATCGGAGCAGAAGTTTCGATGGAAGGCGAAGGAACGGAAAGCGTCTGGACGGTAAAAGGTGCCGGAAAAAACATGCATCTTCCCGAAGACGTAGTTAACGTCGGAGACAGCGGTTCACTTTTATATTTTTTAAGTGCGATTGCTTCCACTTTTGAAGGCTGGTCTGTCTTTACCGGAGATGAATCAATCAGGCGCCGTCCGGTTCATCATGTTGCAGAAGCACTTTCGCAGCTCGGAGCTGAATGCCACATTACCCGTCCCGGAGAAAAATCGTGCCCGCTTCTTATAAAGGGTCCCGTTTCTTCCGGCAAGGTCGTAACTGCAGGCGAAGTTTCAAGCCAGTACATAAGCGGCCTCATGATGGCAGCCCTGCGTGTCTCCGGCGGAATCGAAATTGAGCTTACCAATCCAAAGGAAACTCCGTATCTTACGATGACACAGAAGTGGCTTGAAGAAACGGGCGCTTCCGTTTACATAAGTCCTGATTTTAAAAAGATAAAGGTTGACGGCGTTCACGAAATAAAGGCATTTGACAAAACAGTTCCGTCTGACTGGGAAGCAGTTGCGTTTCCTCTTGTTGCAGCCGTCATTACAGGAAGCAGCATCGTAATTGAAGGCGTAGACTCAAGCGGAACTCAGGGAGACGATGCGGTTGTCGCAGTGCTTGAATCACTTGGAGCAAAGATTGACTGGAACAAAGAAGATGGAACTTTAACGGTTCACAAGGCCTCGCGTCTTTCTACGGAAAAACTTCCGGGCGGTGAACTGCGCGTAAAGATTTCTCCGTTCCCTGATGCAATATGTGCGCTTGCAGTTGCCGCATGCTTTACGGAAGGCCGCGTTGTCATAGAAGATGCAGCTGTCTGCCGCAGGAAGGAAACTGACCGTATCAAGGTAATGACTTCTATTTTAAGGAGCCTCGGTGCAGACGTAGAAGAAGGCGAAGACTTTATGATCATAAACGGACATTCACCTTATCTTTCTGACGGTTCCGTTAATCCTGAGTTTAAGCTTCACGGCGGAAACGTAGAAAGTCATGATGACCACAGGATTGCAATGAGCCTTGCATGTCTTGCACTTGCACTTCCGGAAGGCGAAGAAATTGTTATCAATAATGCCGAATGCTGTGCAGTAAGCTTCCCTGACTTTTATAACGTGATGAATAAAATCGGAACAGGCTTTAAGGAAGTATAATTTTTACGGTACTTCACACAACTTCTTTTTTGTGCTACTATCTCGACACTGTATCGGGCTATAGCGCAGCTGGTTAGCGTACAAGTCTGGGGGACTTGGGGTCACCGATTCGAGTTCGGTTAGCCCGACAATAAAAAAAAAGCGGCGGTTTTGATTTTCTCATGACCGCCGCTTTTTTTTTGAGCACTTCTTTGCTTAAGCTATCTGAACA
>JAGABO010000021.1 GCA_017614655.1 Treponema sp.
ATGAAATCTGATGTCCGTTTTTTTCCAGCGTACCGATACCGGAAAGCGGATCCCAGTAAACGGTTATGCCGTAGCCCTGCACACCGGAAACAAGTTCACACGGTTCTGCTGCAAAAATGCGCGCAGTAAAAGAGGCAATCAACATCAGTAAAAAAAATATTTTTGTTTTCAATATATTTTTCCTTTTTCTGCTACAGTATCGCTTAAATAGAGCAATCCCTGCAAGCCCCCCCTTATAAGATAAGAAAGAATCTTCCTGCTGGAAAGTTCTGGATGTACGGGAGATATTTCATCAAAAAGAAGGGCTGTTTTTTTAACGCTTCTGTAATTATAATCCTTTAACAAAAGAAAATCATCCGGTAAAGAAGATGCCAGAAATTCAGCAAGCGGAAGATCTTTTTTAAGGACAGGATTTTTTTCTTCAAATGCACGAAGTTCTTCACTAAACTTTTCTGCTTCAAAACACGAAGGAGGAAAACTTTTTTCTGTTTCGAGTTCTTTTCCGGAAAGGAAAATATCTGTTTCAAAGGAGCCGGTTAAAAGCCGTAAAACTATATTGGAGACAGCATTTTCTGCAGAAGAAGATGCATCCTCCAGCGTCTCTGCACGGCTTATTACGTTACCGCACTTCTGAACATTATTTCTTGGAAAAGAAACTTCATCTCCTTCCTGAGCACGCGGAAAAACATTTTTCACAAAAGGAGAAGCAAGCGCCTTATCAAGGCCGTAGATTTTTTTAACTGTACCCGGAATCGAAATCCAGCTTCTTTCGCAGGAATAAGCGTTACATGGAACTTCGTACATTTCATAGCCTGCATCTTCTACAGAAAGCGGAACTCTCGAAGAAAGAAGAGACTCCGGTTTTTGTCCCGCTGCAATAAGAAGTGCTTCTTTTGTTAAATCCAGGCCCGAAGCATACGGGTAAGTCCAGCCGGACATGTAGCCGCCCGAAAGACGTGCTGCAATTTCTCCAAGCATAGGTCCGCTTGAAGTAAGCTTTATGTCTGCCTTTGCTGCACCACAGGTAAGGCCAAGTGACTTTGCTCCGCGTGCAAAAGCTTTTATAAGGGAAAGTTTTGTTTTTTCATCAACAGAAAAAGACGGCATCGTGTGGCCGGTTTCGATAAAGTAAGGCGGAAAGAAAATGTGTCTGTCTGCAAAACCTGTAACTGTAAAGGTTCCGTCGTAAATAAGTGCATCTATGGAAAACTCCGGGCCTTCCATGTAATCTTCAAGAATTGCAGAAGAAGATTTTGAATAGCGCACGGCATCTTCTAAGGACGGAAGAAGTTCGCTTCGGCCTCTTACAAGACGGCAGCCTCTGGCCCCCATGTTGTCACAGGGTTTTACAACCTTTGGAAAAGAAAGGAGACCCGCACTTCCGTCAGAAATAAACTCTGCAATAGAAGACCGTCTTATTTTTGTAAAACCCGGAGAAGGAACGCCTTCTTTTTCGAAGCAGCTTCTCATAAGGGCTTTATTGCTTGCATTTTTTGAAGCTTCATAGCTGTGACCGGGAAGTCCCGTATTCTCGGAAACATAAGCAACACTCGAAGAAAAATCTGTTCCGGCCGTAAAAACAGCACATAAAACGTCCCTGTATTCGCGGGCAAGAGACAAAAGACCTTCCTTATCCTTAAGGTCTACAGTAAAAAACTTATCTGCATACGAAACGCAGACGGCCTTAGGATTTGCATCGGCACATATTATTTTAAAGCCTGATTTTTTTGCTGCCTCGAATGCCGGCTTCTGCATGAGGCCTGCCCCGAGAATAAAAACGTATCTGTCACTCATAAATCTTTTACCTTAACTGCATACACTTCAAAAGTGTCACCTGCTTTAAATAATCGGCTTAAAAAAAACAAAACCTTAAAACGCAGGGAAGAAGGATTAAGTTTACTGCAATGCGGAAAGCGTTCCGGATGGATTCCCGTTGGAACAATCTTTTTAATTTTAAAGCCGAATGACGAAAGTATTTTAGAAGCCTTCGCAGGTTCCCAAAGCGTAAAGTGATCCTCTGGACTTGTAGAGAAAAACTTCTTCTTAAAAAAACGGCCGGTAACTCCGGAAGCAGACGGCGTAGAAAAAGCAAAAACTCCCCCCTTATTAAGAAGAGCGTTGATTTTTACAAGCACGTCTTTAAGGTTTTCGAAGTGTTCTATTACATACCAGAGGGTAACTGAATCAAACGTGTTTTTTTCAAAAAGTTCTTCCGGGTTAAAATCAGGAAACGACGCTACTGCAGAGGGAAAGCCCAGTGTTTCTTTAACGTAGGAAACAGCTTCTCCGGAAATATCCGTTCCGAAAACGTCAAAGCCTGCATCTTTTGCCGCACTTAAAAAAGGGCCGAAGGCACAGCCCACATCTAAAAGAGAGGCTGCGCTTTTTGTTTTTAACATGCCCTTTATTAAAGAAACACGGCGCACTCCCTGAGCCTTGATATTTGCAAAGTCTTCGATATAAGTTTTTCCATACTGCTTTTCGTAGTCAGAAAAAAAGTAGTCCTTATTGTATAAAACTTCCCGGTCAGAAACCTTAAACCCCTGATAAATCATTGAACAGGAAGGACAGCGGAAAAAAGTCCTGTTCCTGTCGCGGAACAAAACTTTTCCTTCGGGCGCTTTTTCCCTGCAGACCGGACATGGTATTTTTTTTGAATCAGAAATACGTTCAAGAAAAGAAGAAAGGCTTACCTCTTTTTCCTTAAAAGGAAGCTCTGTAAAAAGTTTTTCCTTTTCTTTTAGCGCACGTAAAAAATATTTTGATTCCAGATGATTTTTCTTAAGAAGATAAAAGCCGTATTTTTTTGAAAGCTTTTCATGAAGTGCGCTTGTTCCGGTAAGAATAACTGCACAGCCTGCAGAAAGTGCTTCAAATGCCGTAAAGCCGAAATGAGTTACCACAAGATCGTAAAGGTAAAGCTTTTCCTTTAAATTTTCTACAGGATTTTCTTTAGTAACAAGGTCTGTCTCAAACCCAAGTTTTCTTAAAGAAGCAGCAGCCTTTTCTCCAAGTCCTGCTGCATCTTCTCCGCCTATGGAAACAAGAACCTTTTTTATATTGCGCAAAGCATCAGGCTTTTTTCTATTTACCGGAAGTTCAAGAAAAGACGGAGACCAGATATTTGAATAACTTTTTAGCGGAGGAATTACATCCAGGGCAAAAGAAGCAGAACTTTTCTTTATATTTCCTTCATCAAGGGCACAGACTTTTAAATCGCAAAGAAGTTTTTGCATTCTGCAGTCTGTTCTGAATAAATCCGTAAAAACCGTATCAAAAAGTTTTATATCTTCTTTTGAATCTATAATCTTAAATGAAGGAAGACCTGAAGAAGAAACAAGTTCAGTTATGTCATCAATTGTTTTATAAGGCGGATTTTTTTCTATAAAAACATATCCGTCTGTTTTAACTGCAAGCGAAAGACACCGGCGTAAGTGCCCCGTTCCCCTTCCCTTTTTTACGCAGGGAATAAAAAGCGAAGGAGAAGATACACTTTTTTTCTTAAAGGCTTCTGCAATATCTTCGCACGAAAAAGGCGCTTCTTTTTTTAAAAAGCCATTTAAATATGAATACGCAAGAACTGCATGAAAATAATCTTCTTTTGTATCGACCGTTGTACGCAGGTCCGGAAAATAAAACCTGTCTTCTGCTTTTTTAAACACACACTTAACCCTGTCTGTATGGCGGTATAACGCAGGCCCCACGTGTTCATGATCATAGGGATCGGAGGTAAGAGATTCTGCTTCTAAAAGAGAATGAGCATCAAAAACTTCAACACCGCTTCCATGAGGAAGACCCGTGTATGTCATATAGGAAGTTCCGTCATTTAGAGAAAGAAATTCCTGTAAGAGAGAAGAAGCTGCTTCGTAAAAAAGAAACGGATTATCGCAGGTTCCGCGCACTACAACATCGCTTTTGTATTTTTTAATTGCACCGGTATAACGGGAAAGTACATCAGAAAGACTTCCCGTATAAAGTTCATAACCGAACTTTTCTGCAGTATCTTTTAAAAACGGTGCACTTTCTTTATCTGTTGCAAGCACGTAATCATCACAGGGAACTTTCTTCATGGAAAGAAGCACATGACTTAGAACAGTTCCGTTTCCAAGAGGAAGAAGAGCTTTTCCTTTTAGCCTTGTAGAAGAAAGCCTGCACTGGAGAATAAGGGAAACTTTTTTTTTCATTCTAGTTTCCCCACTCCTTAATAAGACCTGCAGCATCAGTTTTAAAGCGGTACTTATTTTCTTCGGTCCAGCGGCAGGCATCCCTGAACTGTCGTAAGGATTCATTTAATCCGCAGGAAGACCTTAACTTAAACGGAAGAAATGAAAGCCGCGGAATATAGCCGTGATCAACTTTAAAAACCGGAGCAAGATTCTTTAAATAAAAACGCAGATATGAAAGATCGGAAGTTTTATCTTCATCAGGAATGCTTCCCTGGTAGGAAAGGTCAAAGCCGGAAGAAACGGTAATTTTTTCGCCCCAGAGCCAGGCACGCATATAAAAGTCAAGCTTCTGCCAGTAAAGGGAACTTATCGTATAATCAAAACCGCCAAGATGAATAAAGCGGTCTCTGTTATAAAGGCCTGCATAATCTGCAGCATACAGTGTAGGAACTCCGTCTGCAGCACTGGCAGAAGATGTTACGTTAAAAACGGATTTTACGCTTTCGGGCGTAAAGTTTACGGGAATTCCGTGAAGTGATGAAGTATAAAGATGCGGAACGGTACAGAATATATTTTTTTCTGCAAATCTTTCTACCGTCTGCATATTAAACGCAAACTTTCCTGATGCAAGTTCAACAGGAAGAATAAGCATGTAAGGGGACGAAGTTTCACTTACGGCAATATTCAGCATATCGCCGACAGTAACATTTTCCAGTGCAGTTATAAAATAAACCGAAGGAAAAAGTTTTGAAAGGTTTGTCTTGGAAAAGCCGCCGGTTCCTTCTTCGATACATATAACTTTTTCGAAACCTCTGGCAACAATATTTTCAAAAGTTTCCTCGCGTAAAAGTGAAGTCTTCCTGTTAAACAGAATGCATGTAACAGGAACCAGAGGTGACGGATTTACTTTTCCTCCGAGGACAGAATAATTTACGCTCCTGCAGTTAAAAGTTAAAGGTATAGTATTCATCACAGTTCCTGCATTTTTCACAGTATTCACCCTTTATATGATTTTCGAGTTCGCCGGTCAATTTATTCCAGAGAGTCTCAAGTCCGTCTGTAAACACATTTCCAAGAACCTTATGTCCCAAATCTTCACGGCACATAGGAACACTTCCGTCCGGGAAAATACAGATATCCCTTTTTAAATGCCAGCAGGGATTTCTTTTTACGGGAGAAAGGTCTGCAGGTTTACGTTCTGGAAGCATTCTGCAGAAATGGTCATATTTCTGAATAATCACGTTTCCACCCGAAGGAGAAGTCTTTTCTTTGTAGAACCGGAAAAACTTTTCCAGTTCATCTTCATTTTCGTTAACACGCGTAAACTGTGCATATACGGCAGAAGGAAAGAAACTGTTCAGGAGAGATAAATTTTCTTTTGCAGTTTCAAACGCACTCTTTTCTTTACAGAGCTCAGGACAGACATTATGCATCTGAAGATATTTTTCTTCCGTAAAGGCATCAAGTTTTACAATCCAGTTTACGGCATTCATTCCGTTTGTTCTCTTCGGAAATATATTCATTACATTAGCAATTGATTCTGCCTGTGTCTGTGTAAGCATGATTCCGTCTGTTTCTATAAGTACACTTAAGCCCGGTTTTTCAAGAACGACAGCTACATAATCAGCAATGTTTTCTATAAGGAGCGGTTCTCCCCAGAAGCTTAATGAAACAACAGCATTATCACTGAGATTAGAAATCATTTCTATAAGCTTTTTAAACATTTCGAGCTTCATGTTTTCAAATGCACAGTTTGAATCCGGAAAAGGAAGTCCACCGAAACGCTTTTTGTAAAGTTCAGGATAGATGGAATAAGTTTCTATTGAGGCACATCTCCACGCAATCTGGACATTATAAAAAGCAGGAACCGTTTTCTGAACTTCTGCACAGTTTTTTGCAAAAGCACTTAAAGCCTCTGCCGTAAATTCTACGGCATTTTTTTCTGCATTTTCATAAAGCTTTCTACAGGCAATAAAATTGATTTTATCTCCGCAGGAAAAATCAAAACGATAAAGTCTGTAATCTTCCGGAGCAATAACGGCTTCTATATCAAAAGCATTAATATCACCCTTCATTATATTAAAAATGCATCCGTTTGTTACAGGAGCTTCGCCCTGCTCTTTTCTTAAACCGCCGGAAAGCTCACTTATAATCTTAACCGCCCCGCCGTCAATAACTTCCGGAGCAAAGCCTGCAGGATAACCGTCTGCCGATGTATATTCAGCAAGGTACTTTTTATGTGTATCAATTACTTCAAGAGAAAGTTTTTCATCAAGGAAGGGTCTGTCCGAAGATGTATAGACGACATAATCAGCTTCGTATTTTCCGCATGAACTCTCCATCGAAGAAAGAAGTTTACGGGTATTCCATGCCTCTTCGCTTACGATTTCATATTTTGATTCATCTGCAGAAGAAAGAGATGCTTTTATAGAAGAAACATTACTTTCTGAAGCTGCAATTACGATTTTTCCGCATTCCGGAAGCTTACAAGCCCATTCAAAATCAATTTCAAAGGCACTTTTTCCGTTAAAAGCCTTTTCAAAAACATAAGGAGAAGAAAAACCTGCATATAAGAAAACTATACTTTTCATCCTTTCTATTATCGGAATTCTCTTGTCTAAATTAAGGGTAATGTTTAATATAGGGCAAATGGAATTAAAAAAGGGAACGGACATCACATTTACTGTTTCACAGCTTACGGAAGCCATACGCACACTTCTTGAAAACTCATTTACATCAATACAAATAAAGGGTGAAATTTCCAATTTTAAGGCATCTGCGCAGGGACACCTGTATTTTTCGCTCAAAGACGAAGGTGCACAGATTTCTGCAGTAATGTTCCGTGGTTCTGCATCTGCCCTTAAGTTTACTCCAAAAGACGGCATGCTCATTCAGGCAAGAGGCCGTATTTCGGTTTACGCACAGAGGGGAAACTATCAGATTATAATCACTTCAATGGAACAGGCCGGAGAAGGTGCCATTCTTGAAATGATAGAAAAACGAAAGAAGCAGTTTGCTCAGGAGGGTCTGTTTGACAGCGCAAGAAAACGTCCTCTTCCGTTTCTTCCAGAAACAGTCGGCATTGTAACTACCCCCAGCGGAGCCGGAATCCGGGACATCATCAACATTATAAAACGCCGTAATCCGCGGGTAAACGTAATTGTTTTTCCGGCAGTAGTTCAGGGAGAAACTGCAGCTCCTTCCATCGTAAACATGATAAAATACGCCAACAGATTTGAAATGTGCGATGTCCTTATCGTAGGCCGCGGAGGTGGTTCAACGGAAGACCTGCTTCCGTTCAGCGAAGAAATTGTCGTCCGTGCAGTTGCAGAAAGCCGCATTCCGGTAATAAGTGCAGTAGGACACGAAGTTGATTTTGCCCTTTCTGATTTTGCAGCGGATGTAAGGGCTCCGACTCCCAGTGCCGCAGCAGAACTTGCAGTGCCCGTAGAAAGTGACATAAGGGAAAGAATAAGCTATTACACTAAAACCCTCGAATCGGCCTTAAGGGAAAAGCTTTCATCATCAAGGCTGCTTTTAAACTCGTTTACTCCCGAAAACATGCATCTGCGCCTAAGGCAGATACAAATGCCGCTTCTTCAGAGAACAGAAAATGCCGTTCAGGCTTTAAAAGACGGAATGATTCAGAAAGTAAACGACACAAGGCTTTATCTAAAAACACTTACACAGACTATAGCAGACTGCAGTCCGCAGAGCATACTGGACAGAGGCTATTCGATGGTCAGGGATGCAGAAACCGGAAAAATCATAAGGCGCGCAGACGAAGTAAAGGCCGGCACGCTCTTAAAGATAAACCCGCAGTC
>JAGABO010000204.1 GCA_017614655.1 Treponema sp.
AATTATCCGCAAACTCAGCACGAAGATTCAGATTAACCGGTATCTGAGAAAAAGCGTAACCTGCCACCAGTCCATGTCCAAAGGAACACCTGTTATATTCAGAAATTTTTCCTATAGCCATAGAATCAGAAAAATACACTGAAGCAAAAACATGAGATGTATTTTTGGAATCGGAAAAATCCTGAGCACAAATTGTACCCGTAAGAATTATCATGCTAAACAGCAGAAAAATAACTTTTTTCATTCTACACCTTTGATCTTATAACTTTTTTAAAGCATATAACATCAAATCCATGGCGTCAAGAAAGAGCCGGTGTAAACATATAACAGAATAATTCGTAAGCCCCTGTTTTCTGTTCCCTCTTAAAAATACAACACAAGGCCTGCGGTAAAGGAGGTGTCACAGAAGGACTGGCCGGCCTGCTTTGAATCACGGGAAGTATTGTAATCATCATTCAGGCTGTCGTACCAGGTATCGTACATGTCGCCTTTTCTGGAAAAGCCCGTAACCGTTGTATAAGTAAAATGCAGGGCCTTGTTTTCGGAAAGCGGAAAGTATGCTCCTGCAGAAATTGTAAAGCGGTCAAAAAAGCAGAAGTGCATGCTTTCGTAAACAGTCTGATCTTCTTCTGTTTTATCAAGATGCGTATCCTTTGCATAGTGATAGGTAAAAGGAGAAAGAGCTGCTTTTACAGAAAACTTAAAGCCTTCGATAAAATCAAAAAAGAATTCTGCACCTAAGAAAGAATAAAATGAATATTCAGAATAATTTATGCCGTAAACTTTTTTTTCTGCGCTTTCTTCATCATCCCAGGAATGAAACTTTCCATCACTTGTGTAAGAGGGGTTTCCTTTATAGGCAGTTCCTTTGTCGCCTTCAAAGGTTTTAAAGCCTCCGCCTAAAGAAACAAGAGGACGAACTTCAACAAAAGAAAACGGAATCCGGATATACGGCGTTATAAAGCTTTCTCCAATATAAACCTTTGTATCATGAATGCTTCTGCTCCATTCAAGCTGACCGTCCTTATTATACATGTAATCATGATCAGTCATAATTCCTTCAGAAGCCTGAACTGTTGCAGCGAGAGAAAAATCAAGACCGAAGTTTTTTATTTTATAGGAAACTCTTCCTCCTGCAAGAAGCGCACTGTCATAATTCCATTCAAGAAGAGAATCAAGTTTATCGGTATAAGTTCCCTGTTTTCCGTTTCCATAAAGTTCTTCATGCACGGTTCCGCCCCGGAGATCTGCAAAAAGTTCTGCAGAAAGCCCCTTTATTGAAGGAAGGGCAGAAGCAGAGATAACGGAAAAAAGAAGAAACGTAAAAGAAGAAAAAAGCTTTTTCATTGTGATTCAAGAGTTACATTTATTTTTTCGAATTTTCCGTCTCGGTAAACCGTTACAGTAACTGTATCTCCGGGCACCTTGTCTTCGAGGGCACTGTAATAATCAGCAAGTTTTGAAACAGAAATATTTCCGATTGCAGTAATGATGTCACCGCCAAGATAAATTGTCTTGTAGTTCCAGGCACTTCCATACTGAACCGCTTCTGTTCCGCCCTTAAGCCCGGCTTTTTCTGCAAGGGAGCCTTTTTCGACTCTGTTGATTACCATGCCGGAAGTCTGCTTTGTTTTCATATAGCCGGCAATGCGGGGTGTATTCTGAATAAGCGAAATCTTAATTGTACCGCGGTTTACTTTTCCGTATTTAATAAGGTCACTTACAACACGGCGTGCGGTACTGATGGGAACTGCAAAACCAAGTCCGCTCGAAGAACCGGATTTAGAAATGATGACAGTGTTGATTCCAATCATGTTTCCGCTTGAATCAAGAAGCGGACCTCCAGAGTTACCCGGATTAATGGCGGCATCAGTCTGAATCATATTGCGGATGATAACGTCATTGCTTTCCTGAATCGGACGTCCAAGCCCCGAAATGATTCCCGTCGTCATCGTGCGTTCAAGGGCAAAAGGATTTCCAATTGCAATAACCTTCTGTCCTACTTTAAGATCCTGCGTTGTTCCGAAAGAAATTGTCTTAAGTTCAACACCAGAAGGAGGATCAAACTTAAGAACGGCAATATCGCTTTCCTTATCCTGACCGATAATCTTTCCCTCATAAGAAGAACCGTCTGCAAGAGAAATGTTTATTACCCGGGCATTTTCGATTACGTGAACATTTGTAAGAACATAGCCGCGCTTGTCTATGATTGAACCGCTGCCGGAACCACCGTCCGTCATATATGGATTATAAAACCAGTCGTAAGTCATAACCTGAGTCGTTATGTTTACGACAGCTTCGTTACATTTTTCATAAACCGTAATATTCTGAACTTCGTCCTGAGTATAGCGGGAAGCATCATTTAAAACAGGAAGCACGGGAGAATTTGTAAGCAGTGTAAGTTCTCCGGAAATCTCTTCTATGTCAGAATCTGCAGTAGAAACAGCAGCCTGATTATCAGAAATATTTCCGGCAGAATCATCCGGAGAATTTCTTTTTTCAGAAAAGAGAAATTTCTGTACAAGAACAGAACCTGCAAGTACAATGCCCGCGCTTAATAAAGCAGTAACCACAAGCTGTGGTTTTGAATAAAGTTTCATAATCCTACTATAAAATATTTATTCAAAAATTAAAACAGCCAAGAGAAATTCAGCTTTGCATAAACATAAGTTTCATCTTCGGGATAGAAAAGAACCCCTGCGTTAAAACAAAGCTGCATGCTGGACTCGCCCGGATAACAGACAACAGAAACACCTGCATCATAGACACGGTAATCTTTTCTTAAGTCGATCTCTTTTACAAGCCCGGTCGAAGCTGTATATTCGTAAGTTCCGTAGCAGGATTCAAATGCACCGTACAGGGAAGCTCCAAAATCATCCGTTCTCTTAAGAAGAGTAAATCCGCATTTTAAAGTACCCGTGCTCGTATCTTCAGACGGACCAACTATCGGGCGATAGATATATTCTCCGGAAACACCGGCGTAATTAGAAAGTCCCTTACCAAAACTAATACCCGTCATAAGTCCGCCGCCAAAACCGTTCATATAATCGGCACCATAAGGAGGGAAAAGAGGTTCGTTACTTCCGCCGACACGGACATTCATACCAAAGTTAAGGGCAGCAGTATCAGAAAGACGTGCATCAAAAGCAAACTTAAGGGCTCCGCTTAATGACCTTACGATTCCTTCTTTTAAGAAGAATGCTCCCGTAGAAGTAAATTCAACATGATCACCTATCGCATAAAGAATAGAAGCATTTACAGGACATCCGTAAAATGCAAAATCAGAATCTGCAGTCCAGTAACATCCGGAACCAAGACCTAAAGCAAGAGTTCCGCCTGGGAAAGAAAGAGGCACGGGAAGAGGACCTGTACCGGAACCATCAGGCGTTATCGCAAGCATAGGATAAGTTACGGAAGAGTCGATAGAGAAAGTACATGACTTAGTTTTTGAGCCGGCCTCAAGTGTTGCAGTATATTCTCCGTCCTGACAGATGTATCCCCCGCCGTCTGTTCCGTCCCAGGTAAAAGCTCCGTTCCAGGTTGTAAAGTTATATTCAGCAGATGCATAAACCTTTCCGAATTTATCCCTGATTTTTAAGATTCCGGTTTCCGGTGCCGTTACATAAAAATTGATCGTAACTTCACCAAGATTTCCACGACTTGCAGGATTAAAATTTTTTCTTGATGCAGAAATTTCCTTTATATTGAATTCTGCCTTGCGGAGTTTTACAGTAACGTATGAAGTTGTGTGTCTTGTAACATAAACACTTTCGGAAAAAACATCATATCCGAATTTTTTTGCAGTAACGACATGACTTCCTTCGTCAACTTCTACTGTTCCGCCGGAAACAGATGATGAATCTACCGAGAGCGAAACTCCGCCGTAATCGTTATCTATTTTGATATAGCCGGTAATGTTTTCCAGATCCAGATAAAAATCTTTTTCCTGACCTTCACTTATATGGAAAGAAATTTCCCTTGCAGCGTAGTGAGTCTTTTTTAATTCAAGTCTGTGATATCCTGGTGCTACTTCGATATTTAAAGGAGTTTCTCCCTTATAAGATGAATCAATATAAACCCTTGCGCGGGGAACATTTGCACGAACCTTTACATAACACTTCTGAGACTTTTGTTTTTCCGGTGCCCCGTCAATATGATAAGCAATCGGTTCAGAAGAAATCAGAGATTCTCCTGCAGCAGCAAAAGAGAGCAGTATGCCCGTACATAATAAAACAAATCCTTTTTTCATGCTCATAATAAAATTATAACCTCATATATGTTTATTTACAAGCAACACCTGCAGTACTGCGGTGACGCTTCTTTTTACCTGTAGAAATAAGTCCATGCTCGCGGAAACTAAAATAATCGTCACTCGTAATGATAATGTGATCAAGCAGAGTAAGACCTAGTATTTCGGCAGAACGGCACAAAACCTTTGTTGAATCGATATCAGCCGGACTTGGATAACAGTTTCCCTGAGGATGATTGTGGCAGCATATTACTGCAGATGCATGCTCAGACACCGGGTCACAGAAAATTTCCCTCGGATGAATAATTGCCCTGTCCAGTATTCCGACAGCATTAACCCGTATGTTGATTATTTCCTGCGCACCTGTCAAAGATATGGTAATAAAGTTTTCCTTATGTTCCAGAGTGAACTGCTTTACAAAAGGAAGTATATCCTTTGGAGCCGAAATGCGCCTGCTTCTGTGAATGGAAAAACGTCTTCCAAGCTCGACAGCGCAGGATAGAATAAGCGAGGCTTTTTCATCCATTCCGGGAACGGATTTTAGTTTTTCGGGCATTTCTTCGCGGGAAAAGGCTTTTACCGAATCAAGAACATCATGCGAAATTTTAGAAGCTTCTGCATAGTTCATGCACGCAGAAAGAATCACTGCGACAAGCTCTTCATCACCGGGAAAAGACACTCCTTTCTGAAAAATAAGTTCACCGATTGCCGGGTATTTTTCAGAGGTATCATTCAGTTTTTTTTCTTTTTTATTACTTCTCATCACTTATTAAATTGACGAAAGTTTTAAAAATAACAAAAAAAACAAAAAAAAATTAATTTTTTTTTCTGATACCCTAAAAAACGCCCCTGTAAACTAAAAGTTTCAGTCAGAAAATTTTTTAAAAATTAAAGAAGTATTTACTCCGCCGAATGCAAAGTTATTGGACATGACGTAATCCGTATTGATTTCGCGTCCGTTTCCTGCAATATAGTCAAGTTTACCGCAGTTTTCATCCGGTTCGGTAAGATTAAGGGTCGGATGGAACCAGCCTTCGTTCATCATGTTGACTGTAATCCAGGCTTCGACACAACCGCAGGCTCCCAGAGTATGACCGATGTAACTCTTTGTAGAAGAAATCGGGACTGCCCTGTTGAACACATTATATGTTGCATTTGTTTCTGCAACGTCACCGGCGCTTGTAGAAGTTCCGTGCGCATTTACGTAGCCGATTTTATCCGGAGAAATACCCGCGTCCTTTATGGAAAGCCGGAGAGCTTCTGCCATGGTTTCTGCATTCGGATTTGTTATGTGAGTTCCGTCGCAGTTAGTTCCAAAACCGGCAACTTCTGCGTAGATTTTTGCCCCGCGCTTTACGGCATGCTCCATGTCTTCGAGAATAAGGGTACCAGCTCCCTCGCCTATTACAAGGCCGTCACGTTTTTTATCAAACGGCTTCGGTTCCTGTTCGGGATGTGCATTGTCGTAGGCGGTTGCTCCCATTGCATCAAAAGCAGCAGCATCAGGAGGAATAAGTTCTTCTGCACCGCCTGCAACCATCATATCCTGAATGCCGCTTGCAATGGCTTCGTAAGCGTAACCGATTGACTGGCTTCCCGAAGTACAGGCAGTATTCGTTGTGATGATTCTTCCGCGAAGTGAATAGTAAACGCTTAAGTTTGCTGCACAAGTCTGCGGCATACACTTAATATAAGTCTGCGAGTTGATTTTTGAAACGTCATTGTCATTTATCATGCTGAACATGTCCAGGATTGAATCCATGCTTCCCATGCAGCTTCCGTAGGCAATGCCGGTCCTTCCGTTGTGAAGTTCATCGATAAGTTCACCGTCTTCTTTTTTAAGGCCTGCCATTTCGAAGGCACGTTCTGTTGCAAGAAGCGAAAGAAGGGCAACACGTCCCATACCGCGGATTTTTTTTCTGGGAAACGAGGGAAGTTCTTTTGTGTAAGGACAGCCAAGTCTTGTATTCATCCTTTCATAGACGTCCCATTCCTTCATGTAAACAATCTTGTTCCTGCAAAGCTTAAGGTTTTCATAGACTTCATTCCAGTCATCACCAAGAGCCGAAAGCATTCCGCCGCCCGTAATTACAACACGTCGTCTTCCGTCAGCACGAAGAAAACTCATGCAATACCTCCGTTTACATTTATAACCTGGCGCGTAATGTAAGCAGCTCCGTCGCTAAGAAGGAACACAACGGCAGCTGCAACTTCTTCCGGACGGCCGACTCTCTTCATCGGAATAGTCGGAAGAATCATATCAAGAGGGGAATCCTTTATCATGTCAGTTTCGATAAGTCCGGGTGCAACTGCATTTACCGTAATGTTGCGGCTTGCAAGTTCAACGGCAAGAGCCTTTGCAGCTCCGATAAGGCCGGCCTTACTTGCAGAATAATTTGTCTGACCACGGTTTCCCATTACTCCGCTTACGGAAGAAATTACAATAATGCGGCCCTTCTTTTTTCTGCACATCGGCATTGCAAGCGGCTGAATCACGTTAAAGAATGAATCAAGATTTGTGTGTACTACACTGTCCCACTCTTCTCCCGAAAGACCGACAAACGTGTTGTCCTTATTTACGCCTGCATTGTTTATGACACCCCAGAGTGCACCGTGTTTTTCTGTAAGTGCATTGAGTTCATTAAAACAGGCTTCCCTGTCGGTAATGTCAAACTGAAGCATTTCGCCTTCGCCGCCATTTTCTTTAATAAGGTTCAGCGTCTGTTCGCACTTTTCTTTTCCGCGGTTATAGTGGCAGATTACATAATATCCGTTTTTTGCACACTCAACGGCAATGGCACGACCTATTCCACCGGATGCACCTGTTACAAGAACTTTCTTTTTTTCGATAACCGTATCAGCCATTTTTCTGTCCTTCCTTAAAAAATAATTCCATGTTGTTCATTTCCATAACCGTTATGCAGACAGTTACGGAAGGCTTATCAAAAACTTCTCCCGTAAAAAGAGAACAGTCATATTTAAATATTCCGTCTCCCCTGTATTCTTCCTGAACTTTCATTCTTAACGTTGTACCGCTTTTAAAAACCGCAGTATCTGATTCAAAAGATGAAATACTTAAAACAACGCCGGGCTTTGGGGGCTCTGTAACTTTATTTGCAATTCTTTCCAGCGAAGAAAGAGCCGAAATTCCCTGTGCCATGATTTCGAAGCCTGCAAAAGAAGGAACTCCGCCTGCTTCTTTATCATAAAAAATACAGTCCTCCGTTACATCATACTCAGTTTCTATAAAATGAGAAACCGTATCATGAGAAATTACTCTGGACAAAAGAAACATCTTTCCCTTATGAGGAACAAGGTTTATGAGTTCATCTTTTTCTATGTGCTGCGGAAGGTTATCTGCAGTAAACATCATTCTTCTCCTATTATAAGGCAGGCATTATTTCCACCAAAAGCAAAGGAACTGCTCATGCAGTGCCGCACTTTGTGTTTCTTAAAAACGGCGCTTTCTCTGGAAACAAAATTCAACTGCGGAAGCTCTTCGTCTTTTTCTCCGTCCCATATCTGAACCGGAAGAAGCGCATCTTCTTTACTGCGGTTCATCACAACTGCTTCATAACAGGCAGCAAGTTCAACGGCAGCAGCGGCACCAAGCGTGTGGCCGGTCATGCACTTTGTAGAAGAGCACGGAACTTTGTAAGAAGCAAAAAGTCTGTCTACGGCAGCTGCTTCCATGGAATCATTTAAATGAGTTCCGGTTCCGTGAAGATTAAGATAACCGATATCTTCTGCAGAAAGGCCTGCGCTCTCCAGAGCTTTCTTCATTGCATCATAGGCTCCGTCTCCGGAAGGATCAGGGCTTGTCATGTGATACGCATCCGAAGATTCCCCGTAGCCTTCAAGAAGAATACGGCTTTCATCAAGCGGATCTTTAGAAAGAACAAAAAATGCAGCACCTTCTCCAAGCGTAATGCCGTCCCGGTTTTTACTGAACGGATTTGTTTTAGAAGAAGAAACCGCTTCAAGAGAATCAAAACCTAAAAGCACCGTATCGGAGGCAACATCAGAACCGCCTGCAATAACTGCATCACAGACACCGGCCTTGATTAAGCGTGCTCCCTGAATTACGGCTGCTGCACCCGAAGAACATGCCGTCGTAAAAGCAAGTGCAGGTCCCTTTAACGAAAACTTTTCTTTTATAAAGGAAGAATTGTAGTGGGCACTCTGCATTTCCATGTTATAGTTTTCGGGAAAATGATTTTCCGTAAAAAACTTTTTGTGCGCTTCGTAGGAAAGTTCACTTCCGTTATCGCAGGTTCCGACACATACACCGGTACGTTCTGCTCCATACAAAGAAACGGCTTTTTCTACATCGGGCGCAATCTGATTTAAGGCAAAGTCTATAAGGCGGATTGCCCTGGAATCATAGCGGACAGAAACCGGCTTAGGAAGAGGAACAGAAACCTGAGCAGTATAAAAAGTTCTTCCGGAAAAATCCCCGTCCGCTTTTTTTATAGAAGCCTGATTTCCTTCCGTAATATTTTTCCAGAATTCGGACAGAGAACTTCCAGAGGCACAGATTATTCCAGGTTTAGAAAGATAGATTTTTTTCATCAGCATCAAAGATTCTCCGTAAGTTCATAGGAATAGTTTCTTAAAAAATTATTCAGCACAATGACGGATGAAGTTTCAGAAACAGAAAAAGTTATTTCTTCTACAAGATAAGAACCGTCATAGATTCTTCTTTTTTTTACGCCGTCCTCTTCGGTTTCCGAGAAGGAAAGGCCTGCCTTTGAATAGTGTTCCGTTAAGCTTTCTAAAGTACAGTAGACGTTTTCCAGATCCGAAACAATGTACTGGCACTTAAGGGCCTTAGGAAAAAGGCTGCTGTCCAGAACACAGGAAGCTCCGTCGTAAACAAGATATCCGGTTTCTATTCCGAATTCATTAAGAATGGTTACCGAAACCTGTTCAGGCGTTGATGTTATATAGAAGTTAGATACAAAGCTTCTTCCCGAAAAAGTGCCTGTAAACTGCTGGAGGGAATCAAGTTCCCGTTCAAAACAGGAAGGCGGAAGAAGGGAGATTTTCTTTGTATCCGTAACATAAACTTCATCAGAAGAAGACGCAGCCTTCCCGGAGGAAACACACGAGAAAAAAAGCACTGCAGAGAAAAGAAAAAAAACGCGTCTAAGAAAATAAGTCATAAGAAAAATTATATAGGATTACAGCACTGTGCACAAGAACGCTGTAACAAGCCCCGTAAAAATGGAAAGGCCGATTACGTGTACCGGTACAAAAGAACTTAAGGCAAGGGCACCAAAAGAAACCGCCGTCGTAATAAACGAAAGAAGAATTGCAAAGTTTTCTGCACTGCTGTGTTCATGTTCGGTTCTGTAAATGATGTAATCAAGTCCAAGCCCGAACACAAGAATCATGCCGGTTGCACAGAAAAACTCGATTCTGTTTCCCGTAAGAAGAAAAACTGCCACAATGGAAAGTACGCTCAAAAGAGGAATTGAAGCAATCCTGAGCGTCTTTTTAAGCGGATAAAAGAACTTCATCACAAGCACGATTACGGCATAGGAAACTGCAAACATAATAAAAATAAGAGACGTTAACCTGTCCAGGGAAGAACTTATGTCCTGAACCTTGTTTTCAAAGAAGACGCCTTCGTTTTCTGAGGCAAGTTTTCTGTAAGCTTCTGCATCGCTTATTTTAGAAGGAAGAATCACTGAATAATATTTTCCGCCGCTTTCTCCAATGTAAAGCATGGAAACAAGCTGACTAAGGGAAGACGGAAGAGGGCTCTGCGGAGTAAGAAGCCGGTTTTCTGCATTAAGGACTTCTTTTCTGTATGCCTCGTATTCTTCATCAGAAAAGCCCAGAAGTTCAAACTGATTCTTTACGACAGCTTCATCCATATTCTTTACTGCATTTATCGAAGCCAGCTGCTTTTTAAAAGAAGGAACAAACATCGAAGTGCAGACAAAATCATCAGGAACAAAAGAAGAAAGGTACTCTTCTTTCTGAAGCAGCTCTTCACAGGAAGGGGCACTTACAATAAGCCAGCTGGACGGAGAATAGGAAAGCACCTTGTAGGAAAGAACTGTATCTTCCTTAAGCCTGCCTTCCATTTTGTAAAGCGAAGAAATGTCGTTTT
This sequence comes from Treponema sp., assembly GCA_017614655.1. Classification (GTDB taxonomy): domain Bacteria; phylum Spirochaetota; class Spirochaetia; order Treponematales; family Treponemataceae; genus Treponema_D. The sequence goes on from JAGABO010000204.1 coordinate 10,371, forward strand.
TTATTCCGAGGCTTCCGGACTTAACTGCAATAACGGTAACACAGAAAACAAAAAGCGCACACTTAAAGACAAGTCCCCGTTTTTTATTTCCTGCAAATGAAAAATCAATTTTCTCCAGAAGCCTTATAGTGCGCTTTTCTTCGGAAGGAATTCCTATAAAAGTAAGCGGGCCGTTAACCGTAAGGAATGAACTCAAAATTCCTGCAAACGAAAAGACTGCCATCTGCTTAAGAAGTTCAAACGGAGCAAAATAAAGGAGGGCATAGCAGATTTCCGTAGAAAGAAGCGAAAGAAAAAGCCCCTTAAAGACAGAAGCCCGTATCTGCGCCTGAGTCTTGAGGAAACGCGAATGCTTCCAGTTTATGAAATAATGCAGGCTGTAATCGATGCAGCTTCCGATAAGGGAAGTTCCGAAGACAAGTGTAAGTGCATGTATTTTTCCGAAGAGTACAAAAACTGCACCCGCAGCGGCTGCAACAGAAAGCAGGATCGAAGAAACGGATGCAAGAATCGGAACAGGCGACCTGAACACAAGGATAAGGATTACGGCTGCAACCAGAAGCGAAACTGTTCCTATGACAGAAATTTCACTTGAAGCCGACGATGAACTTTTCCAGCTGTGAAACGGCGTTCCCGAAAGCACGGTACGCACTCCGTCTTTTTCGTAAGAAGCGCACACTTCCTGAATAAGGGGCACGGCACTTCCCGAATAAAGTGAAGCTCCTTCCCGGCTTAAGATTCCGTTTATCATTACATACCAGAGGCCGTCACATTCTGCAGCAAGAACGCCGTCCTTAGGCTGCATTGAAGTTCCGGATTTTAAGACATTTTCTTCACAGTTCATTAATGCAATGGAACTTAAGAGGAATGGATCTGTGTCAATGTTATCTAAGCTCATTAAATTGAACGGCGACATTATTTCGTAAAGGCGGTTTTCTGCAAAAGCTTCTGCTGTCTCCGGAGAAGAAAGTTCACTTACAGTCTGCTCATCCAGAAGATTAAAACGCCACTCGTTTACAAAATCCGTTACATCCGAAAGGGAAGAAGAATCTGCATAAAGCGAAAG
>JAGABO010000205.1 GCA_017614655.1 Treponema sp.
ATAATCTGATCTTTATTTACACCTTCAGAAAGAAGCTCATCTCGGAACATTTCAAGCACAGTGGATTTTCCACAGCGTCTGATTCCTGTAACAATCTTTATAAGCTTTTTATGCTTTAAATTTCTAAGGCGTTCAAGAGGCTCAAGACGAGGAATTTTATGGCTGTCTAATTGATTACTAACTTCCATACTGAAAGTATAATCCTAAAAATATTCAAAATCAACAAGTTTTTGGATTTTATTCCCAAAACTTTATATTCTTATCCTATCTTTGAAATCCTCTCTTCCTTTCAAATAATATTCCCTTTCATCATTCATTATCAATTACCCATTATCAAGCCGCATCTTCATACAGATATTTGTTTAATTCTGCAATTAAGGCATGAAGCTGTCCCTTAAAGTCTTTATCTATGCGTTTAAAGCCGCCTTTATTACGGAAAATAACTTCATTATCAAATACTGAAGTTAGTATAACTTAGTGGACACAAAAAATGCTACATATTAAAATCTTCCTGCGTGATGCAGAAGCGGTTCATGTTCACATGTCTGGCCGTAAAGACAACGTCTTCTGCTTCAAGTTTTTCCTGCTGAACAAGCGGACCGCCGCAAGGCATTTACCGCTTAGTCGGAAATCATCTCTTTTAGCTTCAATCCGTTTTTAGCACCGCTGCCATTGGGGTGATTGTTAAAATACACCTGCACTTTCTTTCCTTCCTTCACTGCTGCCTTTATTATAGGAACAAACTCAGACAATTCATCTTCCGAATAATCATAACAATAGCGGGCACTGCCATTTTTAGATTCACTCTTAATGTACCAGGCATTTACATTTCGCCCGTGCAGACGGATGTAAGCATTGCTGCCAATAAACGGTGTATTCGTTACAGTTCCATCCGGAAGATTTTTTAGCTGAGGCATGTCGCAGAACACAAGTCCTGCATTCCGTTTTTCAAGGCCTTCGAAAACGCTTTCCTTAATCCATTCTCGGTGACGGAATTCTATAAGTGTCGGGAAGCCTTCAAACTTCTGAATTAGGTTTGCAAGGTAGATTCGGTTATCGTTTGTGTAATGAAAACTCTCCGGAAGCTGGAATAACACTGCAGAAAGACATCCTTTTTCCTGCAGCGGATTTAGTGCGGTTTTAAAATCTTCTGCAGCCGTCTGCCAGGTTGAATCAATTTCGTGTGTCAGAAGCCTGTTTGCTTTTACACTGAACTGGAGCTTCCCTTCACTCCGTTCATAAAAAGAATAAAGACGCTCAGCAGTCGGCATGTTGTAAAATGTATTGTTCAGCTCCAGCGCATTGAACTGAGTTGCATAGTAACAGAGAAAATCTTTACGTTTCAAATCCTTCGGATAAAACACGCCCTTCCATTCGGGGTAATCATATCCGCTGGTGCCGATTAAGAGGTCGGTCATAACTCTATCGTCGTTTTAATATATTCCTGCAAATAAAAAAATCACCGGTACCCTATGCGGAATAGTAGATTCGAACTACTGACCCCCACGATGTCAACGTGATGCTCTAACCAACTGAGCTAACCCCGCATACGGTACCGATGATGTGCTACTTTAACATGAACCTGCTTTTTAAGTCAATGCAGGTTAATTTGACTCGGCAGCTCCCGGAAGACCGATGTCTTTTCTATAGAACATGCCTTCAAAACTTACGGATTCAAGAGCTGAATAGGATTTTGCGCGGGCTTCGTCAAAAGTTTCGCCGTGTGCAGAACAGCACAAAACGCGGCCGCCGCTTGTAACAAGACCGGCCCCGCTATTTGAAGCGCCTGCAATAAAAATCTTTGCACCGGATTTTTCGACAGTACTTTCATCAATATGAATTTCAAAACCTTTTTTGTATGACTTTGGATAGCCGCCACTAACAGCAACCGGAGCAATCTGATATCCGCTCTTCCACTTGAGGTTGAACGAAGAAAGCTTTCCTTCTGTAATTGCTTCGCACAATTCAACTATGTCAAAATCCATCATCGGAAGAACAACCTGAGTTTCCGGATCACCAAGACGTACATTATATTCAAGACACTTTGGTCCCTGTTCAGTAAGCATGAGTCCGAAGAAAATAAATCCGCGGTAATCAAATCCTTATTCAATAAGACCGCGCAGAGTCGGTTCAAGAATGTTTTTCTGGAACTGCACCTTAAGTTCATCAGTAAAATCATCAACAGGACAAACGGCACCCATCCCGCCGGTGTTAGGTCCTTCGGCTCCGTCTAAGAGACGCTTGTGGTCACGTGCGCTAAGGAAAGGAACAACCGCAGCTTTGCCGGCCTTTGCAAAATCAGGAGTAACGCTTACTGCAGACAGAACAGAAATTTCTGCACCGCGAAGATATTCTTCTATAACAAGCTTCTTTCCTGCATCTCCGACAGCGGAACCGCTCATCAGTTCAGTAACGGCAGTCTTTGCTTCTTCGAGAGTTTTTGCAACTACAACACCTTTACCGGCAGCAAGACCGTCGGCTTTAATTACAATCGGAGCACCCTGCTGTTCAACATATTCAAGAGCAGCTTTTTCGTCTGTAAAAGTTTCGCTCTTTGCACAGGCAACGCCGTACTTCTTCATAAAATCTTTTGCAAGATCCTTACTTGCTTCCAGCTGAGCAGCCGCTTTTTTCGGACCCACAGCAGGAATTCCTGCAGCCCACAATTCATCAGCAACACCGTCTGCAAGCGGATTTTCCGGGCCGACAACTGCAAGAGCGCAGCCTTCACGTTTTGCAACATCTGCAAAAGATGCTCCCGCAGGTTCAACATTACGGCACTTTTTTTCGTGCGCAGTTCCACCGTTTCCGGGAATACAGATAACTTCATCAACCTTGCTGCTCTGAGCAAGTTTCCAGGCGATTGTATGTTCGCGTCCACCGTTTCCAATTACTGCAACTTTCATGCGCTATATAATACATTCAATTTGATTTTTTGGGAACAGGAACCATTAATCCTTTTGAACCTCTTTCAAACAGTATTCGATTATGATAGTATTTAACCGAGGTTAAATTATGCTTAAAAAACTCTTTTCTTTGATTGCACTTTTTGGAACTTTTGCTTTTACAGCCTGCTTTGATATAGAGCAAAGCTATTCAATCGTTAACGGTAATTATGTTTACAATGCAGTAATCGGATTTAACAAAAGCGCTCTCGTACTTGCCGACATGACAACTGATGATCTTCGTGAGCAGATTATGACGGGAGAAACTTATGAAGAACTCCAGCAAAAATTTGATGACATTTCCGTTACAGAAGACGAAAAAAAATCTTACATCAGTGTTACAGAAACCCTCAAAGATGAATCTCCAGAAAAACCGGAAGTTACTGATGAAAAAATTTATCTCCAGTTTAACAATGATTCTACAAGTCAAAACATTCTTGATGTAAAACAAAGCATGGATACAGATCCTGATTATAAAGCAATGGCTGATCTTATTTTTGCTGATTCGAACTGGTGCATAAATATCAGTAAGACAATTACAGAAACTGTTTCTTCTGCAAAACTTGTTGATGATAACGGCAATTCTATAGATGTAGCTTTTGAAGAAAAAGAAAACTGTTTTACTGTTTCTTTCCCGATTCTTACTATTTTTAACAGTGAATTTCAGATTAAAGGAGTTGAAATTTACCGCTGATGAATGACCTTCCTTTTTTTGCTCTTGCAGCAGTCTGTATTCTTACAATAATTTTTCTCGCAAACTTTTATATCAGGCGCAGGTTTACTGACAAGGCTGAACGTGATCAGAGGCGGGCAAGAGCAGCTGCCCTTAATGCAAAAAAAGCAGGGCTTCTTGTTAACTGTCCGCTGTGCAACTCAGTTCTTCTTCCGGGAGAAGATTTATTTTCCCGTGTTTACCGCCCCATGAACGTTCATGACCAGCTCTGTACAATACGAGGATGCCCCCACTGTTATCCAAATCCGGAACCCGGTGTAAAAAGAGAGTGTCCTGTCTGCCACAAAGAAGTTTCTCTAGATGACGGACATCTTGTTGCCCGCCTCTTTAACAAAACCGACGGCAAAAAACACGTCATTGTTTCCGGCTGCAACCTCTGCTGTAAAAGCAAACTGTAATTCTTAAACTGCCACTTTAAGTTTGTTCCCCTCACTTCAAGTTACAAAGATGAATATAGTAGTGGTGAAGGTATATCTGATGACACTACCCTCTACGCAGTCTGGAAGGCAAACTAAACCATACATAGCATAAAAAGCTTTTACACGGGGCTGACTAACTTAAACTTATTAGTCAGTCCCTTTTTTTATAAATTCTGTTGACATTTTAATATAACAGTGTTAAGTTATCCTTGTTAGGTATTAAAGGAGGCAGAATGCGTAATCCAAATCCAAAAATCATTCCGCTTATTAAGAAAACAGCACTATCCATGCTCATGAAAAAGAATCCCTCAGAAATCGGAATGAGGGATATAGCCGCAAAATGCAAGATTACAGCCACAACAATTTATCACTACTACAAGGACAAAGATGAACTCTTCCAGGCAATCTCCCTGGACTGCATCCGTAACCTTAACACACTGATTACCGAAGCCGCACAAAAAGGATCCGGGCCAAAAGAAAATGTCCTTCTTGCAATACGAGCTTTCCGTGACTGGTGTTTTAAAAACCCGCGTCTTTCTATTCTTGTCATGCAGGGAATAAAATCTGCAGAAGACGAAAATGGAAGTGCAATCGAAGAATATTACGTATGTAACCGCACTGGCGAAGCCCTTCTTTCGGAATGTGTTTCGCTGGGACTTGCAGTTTCAGAAAATGTTGCGCTTGATGTTGGCATTCTTATTTCGGGACTGTGGGGCTGCATAGAAGCCGTAATCCTTAAAAAAAGTGACAGTCAGCACTGGAAAGACGGAACAGTTTTTACAGACCATTTTATTAATACATGGGCACGTGCAGTTTTTACGGGAGGTAAAAAATGAATATTCTTGTATTAAACGGAAGTCCGCGGAAAAACGGAAATGTAGAATCAGCACTCAAAAAAGAAGTAGAACGTTTCTCTAAAAAACACACAGGCTGTTCAATAACATGGGAAGATATTTCTTCTTTAAATTTTGATTTCTGCAAAGGCTGCATGTCATGCCGTTCAAACAAAGACTGTATTTTAAAAAATGATGATGCACACAAAATTGCAGAAGAAATAAAAAAATGTGACATACTTTTTACAGGAACTCCCGTTTACTGGGGCAATATGAACGGAAAACTTAAATCACTTTTTGACAGGCTTGTCGGAATTCTGATGGCAGAATCAAAAACAGGAATTCCAAAGCCGCTGCACAAAGGAAAAAAAGCCGTAATCGTAACAAGCTGTACAACACCTTTTCCTTTTAATTACATCTGCGGCCAGTCAACAGGAGCCGTAAAAGCAGTAAAGGAAATCTTAAAATCCAGCGGGTTTAAAATCATCAGAAAGGTGAACATATCGAACACAAAAAATAAGGAGGCTTCAAAATGAAAAAAACAGCAGTATTAATTCTTGCATCAGTTGCAGCCGCAACCCTTTATGCACAGGAGATTAAAATTACAGTTGAACCGGGAAATTACTGGCTTAAGGAAAGGGAACCCCAGGCAGCAGTCTGGCTTGAAGATGAAGACGGAAATTATCTTCGAACGCTTTATGTAACAAAAAAAGCAGAAAAGAAAAGCTGGTTCTTTTCTCCCAAGGAAGGCCGCCCTGAATCGCTTCCCGTCTGGTATCACGCGGCTTCCTATGATGCAGCAAAATCAGCAAAACCGGAAACTCATCAGGAAGCTCTGGACGCTGTAACTTCTGCAACAAAGAAAACTGTACTTTCATTTTCGACTCAAATTGAAGAAGACAAGGCTTATGTTATAAGAGCGGAGTTCAACACAAGTTATGATTATAATGATTTTTACACGAAGAAAAATTCCGGCGTAAACGGACAGCCGTCAGTTATTTACAGCGAAAAAATTCCTGCCGGTTTTTCCGGAAGCACAACCCTCAAACTTTGCGGAACAGGTTCGCTTTCGGGAAATGACGGCAAGATTTATCCGTTTGCAAAAGAAATAACTACTGCAGGGACAATCGTAAAAAACATAACTGTCCAAAAATAAAAGCAGCAGAAGTTTAAAAGTAAGATGAGCTTTAAAATCTGCCCGTCTTACTTTTTAGGCTTTGAATCTATATAAGAATAAGTGTTCTTTCCTTTCTTTGAATAGCGCACACCCAGCGTTGCGTGATACTGCCACGAATAATCAAACGGCTGAACAACACTATTGCTTCCAAGGTTCGGATAATCAAGCGTAAACATTCCGTCCGTAAGAATTGTCCAGTGCTGTGCTATAGGATATTCAAAACCTCCGACCATTCCAAGACCAAGATAATTGTAATGGTATTCATCACTCAGCTGATACATGTAATGAAGTCCAACGGCAAAATTTAAGCGCACGTATTTCCAGAAATCGCCGTGGAAAACAGGGCCTGCAAATAAATCAAAGGCATACAGAATCGTCTGCTTTGCAACCTGCTCAACATCATTAAAAGCATGCGAAAAAGGATAAAGTGCTGCAATGCGGATCATGCTGTCTGCCGGCTGAATATTTACCGTTTGTATTCCAAGATACGCACCGACCATGTTATCTTCCCAGACAAAGTTAGTGCGACCTTCCTGAAGTTGAAGCCGTGTAACCTGAGCAAAAGTAAAGCCTTCGTCAAACATTACAAACGGCTTGTCCTTAATTACAGGAAAGCCTGTTACAGGATCAAGTTCTTCCTTTTCTGACTGAGCAAAAAGTGCGGCTGTAAAAACAAAAAATGCTGCAGCAAAAACAAATGCTTTTTTCATGGCTTCACCTTATTTGGAAGTGTGATAGAGTGTAAGAACTTTTGTAGTTCCTTCAACAGACCATTCAATATACATAAGTGCACCGCGAAGGTCCCATTCTGAATTCATATGTCCGGCTTTATCATCACTGCTGGTGTAAGAAAAAGAAATTACATTGTCGATGACATTATAATCACCCTGATACTTTATTGTTGAACCACCGGTTTTTATTTTTGCATTAAAAGTTCCATCTACAATAAAGGTAATTGAATTTCCGTCATTGTCCGACCAGGTTCCGTAAAGAGGACTCGGTTCATAACATGCGCTAAAAAATACTGTAACTAAAACTGCAAATAAAACATTTATTTTTCTCATAATTATTACTCCTCGCCAATTACCCAATCAACATGGGCTTTGTTTAAGACTACGCTGCCGGTCTGGTCGCGGATTTCTACTTCATAGTAACCACCGCCGGCTGCTCCGCCTTTTATCTGAATTCCGTCATAATAAGCTGTTCCAGGATACATTCCAGTACAAACAACAGATTTTTTCATTGAACCGGACTGTGAAGTTACATTAGTAATTTCCGTATCTGAGTTTCCGTTAAGACAGAAGTATACTCCCAGTGCCGGATCATTGTTTATATAAAAATCAGCATACGATGTGTACTTCATTATAACAGATGCACCGGACAAGCCACCGGATGCCTTATAATAAATAGTTCCGCTTATCGTTCCGGACTTTGTTTCTTCTCCAAGAGCATCAAGGCTCCCTTTGTGCATAAGCGTAAGTTTTTTCTGTGATTCTTTTATAGTTTTATTATACTCTCTGAACCACTGTTCGCGTGTAAGTGCACCCCATCCCATACACTTGTGCTCTGCATCATTCACCGGATCGTTTGACTTCTTTCCCTGATTAAGCGAGTTTACGGAAACAACTTTGTAATAATAAACGGCTCCTACCTTTGTACTTGGATCAGAATCAACATAATAAAGCACTTCATCATTTAATCCTGTCACAGGAACAACGGCATTTTCATTTAACTTTTTAAATGAACTGTCCGGTTTTGTTGAACGGAAAATATAATAGCCCGAAGGATTATCATCAGCAGGTTTTTTCCATGTTATTTTTACCGGATAAACATTGTTTGCATTTGGATTCCATCTTTCAGCAACATAAGCACATTTTGAAGCTTCAACATTTTGTGGCGCTGCAGGAATCGGAGCAATTGCAGAAGAAAGTGCACTTTCTGTCTGATCCGAAGAAGCCGGATTATATGCAGAAATTTTGTAATACGGATATTTAGAAACTTCATAACACAGATAACCTTCACTGTCTAAAGTTCCGCTTACTGCTTCTGCATTAATTTTTCCATAAACACCGTTTGCATCATCAGACTGATAGATAAAGTAAGTAAACGCATTTCCGTCTGCTGCCATATAAGAAGCACCTGCCGAAGGAAGCCAGCGCAGTAAAATCGTACTGTCTTCTGCTCCGTCCGCTGCTTCAAAATAAGAAGGTGCGCTTAAAAGGAATCCTACTGCCGGCGATGCTGATTCTGCTCCCGTTTCGCTGAACGGACTCTTTATAACTTCGCCAGCCTTTTCTGCAACCGTCTGAACATAATAATAGTAAACGTTTCCGGCTTTTACAGTTTCGTCAGTAAAATGATCACCGCTGATGCCGGACTTTATGAGCGTATAAACTGAATCCGTTGAACTGTTTCTGTAAAGTGAATAAGTTACCGTTGTTCCTTCTGCTGCAGAAACTGAATCCCACTTAACTTCAAGAACAGAGCGGCTTTCTGCACGGCCGTTTGTAACTGTAATTCCCGAAGGAGCAACAGGAGCACCTTCTTTTAAAGCATAACCAAGTGCCGGTGCACTCATCTGTGATTCAATAAAAAGATCGTTTACAGCCGTAACCTTATAATAGAATTCGATGCCCTGCTCTGCCTGTTTAATATCATTGGTGAATTCTGTCTTTCCGATAACCGTTCCGATTCTTTCCATGCTGTCTGTAGAAACACCGCGATAAACACGATAGGAGTCTGCAGTTGTAGAAGCATTCCAGGTAATCTTTACATCTGTTGTTGATTTACCTTTTTCTGCTTCAACATTTACCGGAGGAGCAAAAAGCCATCCTGCCCCGGAAGTTTCTTCTTTTGTAAAATCAGTCGGTTCACTTTCTGTATAATTGTGTTTAATGTTATTTGCAAAAATACGGTAAAAATAAACGTTATCATATTCTTCATCAGTGCTCTGCGGGTCCGGAAGAATAACGTCTGTATACGAAGTGTCCGAAACATAATCAGCAGGAATAAGCTGCCTAAAATCTGTTTCATCCGGAAGTGAATAAGTTCCGTTTGCATTTCTTTTTACAGCCGCACGTTCTATTCTGTAACTCGCAGCGTAATCAACAGCAGACCACGTTACAATAATCTGTCCCTGGTATTCTCCCTGAGAAGCCGCAACCTGTTTTGAAACACCAAGCTGCTTAATCTCTACAGGCGGTGTCAGAAAATCAGCAAGAGAGCCCTGCAGCGTCTGTGTATCCATAGGAATTTTATCCTGAAAAAATGCAGCACAGCTGTTCAGGAGAAAGCCAGCTGCCATCATCAAAACAAATCCTGATTTCTTAAATTTTATTTTTTTCATTTTAACAGCCACCCTTAGTTTGTTGCCGGCCACCAGCCGTAAGAAGAATCTGCAATCCATGAATGATCATCTGAATACTGAACCGGGAACCATCTTCTTCTTGTGCCTTCATCATTAGTATTAACAAGAGTTGTACTTCCTGCTTTTATCGTAAGATTCTTAGACTCTGTTGTCTGTACTGTAAATGAAAGCGTTCTGTTTCCAGGAATATTTTCATCAAGGGCAGAAACTGTAACCGTACATCCGTCATCTCTGAATTTAGTAAGATAATAACCGGCAATTAAATTATTCAGTTCAGCTGAAATACTTGTCGAAACCTTAAACGCTGAACCAAAATCTCCTGAAGGCATTTTCATGGATGGGGCAAAGTTTACAAAGTTCACATCAGCTTTATATTTTATTTCTAAAGCTAAATATTTTCCTTCTCCAAAAGATGCACTTCCTCCATTTGCACTTGAAAAGTTTTTGCTGTCCTCATATTTCATTTTAGAGTTTACATTTTCCAGAGATGCACTTCCTCCGGCATCAAGATAGAAACCGTAAGCCATTACAAGCATTGCACCTTTTACCAGTTCTTCATCAGTAATCTGTCTGTATGCGTAGATATCGCCAGCGCCGCCGAGTTCTGCTTCTGCAGTTACTTCGCCTTCGCTTCCGGTATAAGTACGTCTTGCCGTAAGCTTGTAGTAATGCTTTGCATCACGGAGAACCTTAAGCATGCCGTTTGTTGTTCCCGAAGTTCCGGCTGCAATTCCTTTTACTTCAAGATTTATGCTTGTTGTATTCGGAGTAAGCGTTATATCAGTAAGATTCTGCATAGAAGAAACTGTTCCATTTTTTGCAACATCAGCAACCTTCTTCCATTGTGCAGAAATGTTGTTGTTCTTTATATAGAGTGTGTATCCGTCCGGACCGATGCTCTTCTTTTCAAAATCCCAGGCTTCCCATTCAGCGTTTTCTGAATAGCGTTTTGAGTTTCCGCTTCCACCATAGCGTGCTTCAAACGGAACTGCCATTAAGTAGCCCTTGTTCTGTTTTTCCTGAGCAACACCCGTATAATTATAAGCCGCACGAGATTCAACCGTGGCAAGTCCGCTGTTCTGACTGTCATTTATGAATGAAGGATCAAGGTTTACAGTTGAACGCGTTACCTGATAAAGAACTGCATATTCAAAAGCCTCGTATTTTTCTGAAGAAGAAAGCGTATCGGTTGCAGAAGTATTTGTTGCGTAAATGTTAGTGTTTACTTTTGTCCACGTGTTTTCTGCTGAACCCGCCGGCCTTTTATAAAGCGTTGCAGCATTCGGAGTTTTATACGGTTTCTTCCATTCAACAGTAACACCGTCGCGGTCTTCACACTTTGCAGCCTTTACATCAAGACCGTAACCGTAAGCAGAACCTGCAGCTTCCATCAGATTTGAATAAGCAAAACTTCCGTTCTTTACAGTTACATCAACCGCTTTTCCAAGTTCATCATTGTCTTCTACGTTGTGTACAAAATCAGAAGAAGAAAGAACCGGAACAATTGCATAACCATAAGGATAACCTGCAATGATATTTGCCTGATTCAATTGATAACTGGAAGTTTCATCTGTCTGTGCTGAATAAACATCCTTTAAAAGATAAACACCGTTGTTATTAGAAACTGCAAGAGATGAACTTTCCCCGTTTACAGTAATTGTGTTTCCGCTTACATAGTAAGTATCACAGTAGGCAGATCTTGTAATCCATTTTGAATCATCACCGTAAACATACTTTGTGCGGAATATTAAATAGCCCTGTGCATCTTCTACGGCATTCCACTTAAGGTCAATTTCTTTTTCGTAGAAGCCCTCTATCGAAGCATTAACAAGTGCAGGTCCAAGCGTGCGTGTATTTAAAGAAGCCGTCGTCGAATCTTTTGCATTCTTTGCAATTATTTTTACACAAACAGTTTTTCCTGATTTACGCGCATCATCAAAGCCGGCCGGATTTGTTAAAGTAAACGTATAATGCTTTGTACCGCTGACTTCTGTCTCGTTAATCGTAAGCTGCTCTTCCGTGAAGTTAATCTTTTCTGATGAATCTTTATACTCTGCTTCAAGTTCGTATTCATCAGCCTCGAGAACTTCTTCAAAATTAACGCTTATTGAATTATAAGAAACGGTGCCTTTTGAAAGAACTGCAGTTCCAAGCGTGTTAACTTTTTCGTCATAAGTTTTGGAAACTTCAAGTCCCTTGTTTGCAGTAAGCGTGTAAAGACGGCGTGTTCCCGAAGGAGCTGAATGTTCATAAGTAAATGTACTTCCGTCTGATGCAGAAGTTACATCAGCAGCTGTTAAAGCATAACTTCCCTCTGAAACTTCGTTGCCGTTTGCATCATAATCATTCCATGAAAGTGAATAAACACAACTTTCATCATAAGTCCACGAAAGAATATATCTGGAAGCAAAACTGTCTTCTATTGTAAAGTTTTCGATTTTCGGCATAAGCGACGGATCATCAGTAACAGTAATTCTTCCGGAAGCAGCTGCACTTAAAATAGAAAGCGTTTCGTAATTTGAATCATCTGCTGAATCTGCATCATCCGCTTTTAAAACATAAATTCTGTATGTGTAATAGCCCTGACTGTTTTCCAGTTCTGCTGAATCAAAAACGCGCACAAAATTATTAAGTACAATTGTTGAATTGAATTCCTTTATCTGAACAAGTTCAGTTTCTGCACTAAGGAAGTCTGTCTTTTTTTCTTCCAGTACAAAAATGTATTCTGCAGAATCTTCAAAACTTTTTATTGCTGATTCAAAGGAAAGTGTTAGTGAACTATATTTGTTACTTTCTTCGTCTGATTCATACTCGGCACGAACAGAAAGCGACGGCATCGGACAAAGCCAGCCGAAGTCTGTTACAGCAGAACGTTTGTCGGAAGTAACAGCATCTTCTGAATCATCAGTATAAGACTGAACCTTGTACTCATACTGAACGCCGTTTGTTACTTCATAAGTATCCGTGTATTTAATAGAAGAAAGCGGAATATATGCCGGATAAGCAGAACGTGTTATTTTATCATCGCCGTCATAAAGTGTAACTTCTGCATTTTTCCACTTGCTCCAGTTTTCGTCTTCACAGCCGATGTAAGAACAGATAACAGTCCATTCTTCCCCTGAATCTTTTATTCTTCTTGAAACAGTAAAGTAAACCGGATGCTGTTCGTAAGTTCCATCATCAGCATACATTTCTACAAAATCCGGAACCTGCCATGTAAGTTCAACTGCATCTTTTGCTTCACCTTTCTGTGCTGCAAAATCAAGCGGTGCGGCCGGTACAAGACAGTGTGCCGTTGTTGAATCTAAAAGAGCGCTCTCTTCGATTTTAGTCGGCTCTTCTGCAACATAAGACACAACCTGATAATAGTAAGTAGTTGCTGCCTCAAGGTTTGTAAATATAACTGAACCGGTATCTCCTTCGACAGAGAATTCTTCGAGCAGATCCGTTTTGTTCGGACCATAGCAGCGCACATCATATCTTACGCTGTCTTTATAAGTCGAAGCCGAGCAGTTCTTCATCCACCATGAAACTTCTGCAGTTCCGTTTTCTGAATCATACTGAATGTCCGTAATGACAGGAACGGCCAGAGTTGACCCCTGCACAAAACTGCTGAAGTCCGACATGGTTCCGTCATACTTAACGGCACGAACTTTATAATAGCGCGTTACTCCCGGATTTTCGGGAACATTATAGGAACAGAGTGCACCTTTTGTTTCTCCGCGCTGAATGAATTTCTGAGTTGGTGAATCAGCATAATAAATGTAATACTGATACGCACCTTCTACTCCTGACCACGAAAGAGTTACACTTTCAAAGCTTCCCTGCGTTGCCGTAAGGTTCTCCGGTGCATGAAAAGAAATGACCGAATTTGAAATTTCATTCGTCGGATAAGGAATCACATCCTCTGAGCACCCGGCTGCCAGAAATAACGAAACACAGCAGCTTGACATTATTAGCAATTTTGTCATTTTCATACAGATATTGTATTACTCATGCTTTTTTAAAACAAGTGGGGAAGCTTATGATTAAGATGCGGACCTCTCAAACCAGTTTTCCATCATAAGGGGAGATACTTTCTGAATAGGTTCAAAATGTTTTGTATTGCGCGTTACTAAAATCATATTGTTGGCAATTGCAACGGATGCAATTTGTGTATCCTGAAAATCAATAGAGATACCTGCTGCTGCAAGCCGTGCCCTTATATCTGCATGAATCCAGGCCGCATGATTATCATACTGTATGATAGGATAATTTGCCTGAATATCATCAACCAAATCTTCAAGCAGTAAATTCTTTTTTTTTCCTTCTGCCATTCTCTGAACTCCAAAAAGAAGTTCATTCCACGTTGTTGATGAAATAGCAGAAAACTGTTCAAATTTTTCTGCCTGATCAATAACATTTGTATCCGGCTTTGACTTCATCAATTCTGAAATCACGTTTGTATCAAGAATATAATAACGCCTCATTTTTTATTCCATCTCTACATCATCAAAAATATGTTCATCTTCCGGTCGTCCAAAATAATTTCTGTCACGTAAGCTGTCAAAATATTCAGTATAATCAAAATCATCTTCTTCTAATCCATATTTCTCTCGATTCTCCCTAAGCTTCTGAACGATACTTTTTTTCTTCTTTAAGGCGCCGGTTATTTTTTCATAATCTTCCTTAGAAATAAGATACGCAACTTCCTTATTGTGACGGCTGATAGGAACCGGGCCTTCCCTTTCTGCAAGATGAATAAAAAAAGGAAGTTTATTTTTTGCTTCATAAA
>JAGABO010000206.1 GCA_017614655.1 Treponema sp.
ACGCTCCATCCTGCTTTCGCCGTACTTTGCATTCTGAAGAAGTGCAAGAAGAACAGAAGCAACGGTCTGCTTACGTGAATAAGATGCGAGCATTTTTTCTGCCTCATCCTTTCTGTTTTCGCGAAGAAGTGCCTTTACTTTGCTGCTAATCGGTGCAACCCTGCAGTCATGCCATGCAAGATAAAAACAGCGTTCTATGACGATTGCAACGGTACATACAGAAAATGCAAGAAGAACCCACATAAAAGGTCCGCCGAGCTTAAACAGTTCAATCAAACTAAATCCTTTTTCCATTTTATTTCTCCAAAGTTTTCCAGGTTTTCTTTTACAGTAATTGTGACACCTTAGAAGAACTAAAGTGTCACCGGGAAGATCAGAATTTAACTTTTATACCGAACGAAGGAATCGGAATTCCCATGTTAAAGTCTGCTGAATCCGGCACTTCACTCATTTCGCCCGTATTCTGATCAAATGACCTGTCACCCTTAGGACTGTAAAGGTTTACGAAAACATCCTGGAGTGCAAAGTAAAGTTCCCATTCCGTCCTGTCATTGTTTGTCTTCCACTGACGGGCAACACGCACATCAACAGGACATGAAATCTGAGTCCTTAAAGTGTCGCTGTAAACAGAGCTTCTTGTGTAGCGCTGCATTACCGTTTCGTCTTCGAGCTCAACCGGATAGCATGTTACATTTCCGTTCTCCGGTTTAGGACAGCCGGTTGCAAGAGTTCCCTTTATGGTAACAAGCCAGTTCTTTCCAAGATGAAGGTTGCTTACAAGATTAAGCGTGTTGAATCTGTGATATGAAGGATAATACCATTCATCAAGAGGACTTCCCGATGAAGTGTATTCTCCGCTTTTGATTCCTGCAGGATTCTTAAACCTTGTGTAAGTAAAAGAATACGAAAGATATCCGTCCCAGAATCCGCCGGCTTTTTTCTCTATCATTGCATCAAAACCGAATACGTGACCTTTTCCGTTTGACTTTGCAACCATCGATATGTCTTTATATCCGGTTGAAGCATCCGCTGTCTGATAGTTATAGATTCTTGAAAGGTAATGCTTGTAATAGCCTTCGAGCTTTACCTTTATGCCGCCGCTGAACGAAGCATCTGCTCCGATAACTCCAAGAAGAGCACGGTTTGAATGCATCTGGAAATCCTTGACTCCCATTTCTTTCTTAAACATCATCGTTTCTCTTGGAATGGAAGTAAAGAGTCCGGCACCTGCAGTAATGGAAGCTTTTTCGAGCGGTCCCTTATCGCGCCATGGAGTAAGCGTAATGTTTCCGCGCGGGCAGACATCAGGAATGAAGTTTATGCCGTAATTCTGGCTGTAATTCTGAAGCGAGATGAACTCTCCGCGCACGCCGAATTCTGACTGGAAGAAATCGTTTTCGTTTCCGTAAGTCCACGAAGCAAATGCTGCAGTGTTAAAAATACAGTTGTTATCTGATTCCGTAATAAAGTTTTCCCTCTGGAAAAGATAGCCTGTATCCGTAGGAATTTCTGTCCATGCATCAAAGTAATCCTTTGTTTTTGCCTTTTCAAAAATTTCTTCGACACCAAAGCAGAGGAAGTTTTTCTCGTTAAACTTGACTTCACTTTCCAGCCTTCCGGTTACAAGATGGGACTTTATGTCTTCCGTAAATGCTGATTCCATTTCTGGAAGATTATAGGAGCCTCCTTCCGTAACGCCAGGATAAACAGAACCGAACTTTTCTACAAAATCTTTGCTGTATTTAACGGTTCCGCTCTGCACGGAGCTTACGTCCATGTCTTCATACATTCCGTTGTAAGAAACAAGTCCGTGAAGGAGAAGGCTGTCGCTGTAAAGGTATTTTACATTTATGCCGCCGAGTGCCTGATAGATGTCATAATCCATGACAGCCTTTGTCCTTATTCCCTTGATCTCTTCATCAACATCCATGGAAAGTCCGTCACTGCCGAAGAAACCGATTACGGAAACATCAAGTTCAGGAACAGGAGTAAGGCTCGTCTTAAGGAAGAAATCGCGTATGTAAGGGGCGCGTTTTATTGAATCCATTCCTTCAGTACCGGCTTTTTTTGCAGCCCAGACAAGAGGATCAAGATATGTAAGGTGAGTTCCAAAAAGCATGCCGCCTAAATCCTTACCGAACGGAACCTGAACGAAAGCATCTGCGCAGGCAGTAGAAATGCTTGCATTCACGTGAAAGTTTTCATAATCAGGCTTGAGTGTATTTGCTTCGAGAAGTCCCGAAGAAGCAAGTCCGTATTTAGAAGAGAATACTCCGTTGGAAAGCTTGATTGAATCAACCATGGAAGGATTAAAAATCGAAGTTCCGCCTCCCCAGTGGTACGGGAAAATCGTATACATTCCGTCCATAAGGCTTGCAAGTTCCCTCGGCTCTCCTCCGCGCACAGAAGGTTCAGAACCCCATGCACCGCTGTAAGAAACTCCCGGCAGAGTCCTGACGGAACTCATGCAGTCTTCGAAGAGGCCCATGTTTGCAGTAGCGTGCATTTCTTCTTTTGTCATTACGGAAGAAACGCCCGTCTTTTCTTCGGTCTTGTCCGGAGCAGAACGGTTTACTACAATACCGGAACCTTCCATGACTCCGGTAATGACCATGGGAATCACAAGGACTTCATCAGTTCCTTCAAAACTTACGGTCACGTCATTGTATCCGGGAAGGCTTGCCTTAACGCTTCCTGACGAAACTGTATCAGGAAGGGAAAGGACTGCATTGCCTTCTTCATCTGCAAATGCTTCTACTTCACTGTTTTTTTCAAGAATGATTCTTGTTCCTTCAAGAGGATAATCCAGCTCCTTGTCTACGACATAAACCTTTAAATCTGCAGCAGAACATAAAAAGGGAACCAGTGCAAAAACAGACAGAACGATTTTTTTCATTTTATACCTCTGATATAAATACAAAAACAAACACATCATAAAAACTCCGGCCGTCAAGACATGCTTTTTCCAGTGAAGTTTTTATGATGCATCCATACTTATAGTTAGACACGCGGGAAATACAAAAGTGTCACTAAAATCAAGAAAAATTTTAATTCAACGAA
>JAGABO010000207.1 GCA_017614655.1 Treponema sp.
AAGCTTCTTGCAACCGTAGTTCTTTTTGCCTCAGTTTTTATTTCTGCAGTTTCACAGATTCTACTAAAAAAAGCAGCCTTAAAAAAATGGCCTTCTCCCCTCCGCGAATACCTGAATTTTTATGTCGTTACAGCCTACGCAATTTTCTTTACGGCAGTTCTGCTTGATTTAATTGCACTAAAAAAAGTAAATCTTTCCCTTGTACCCGTAGCAGAAGCTTCAAGTTACATTTTTGTAATAATCTTAAGCAGGCTCTTCCTTAAAGAAAAACTTACCCCAAGAAAAGCCGTCGCACTCCTTATAATTCTCTCTGGCATAATCATTTTTATGCTGTAAAAAAAAGACGATGCCAGATACTATACAGACTGTAAATCCGGTTGTTGCCACCTGTTCATTTTTGCATTATTATTACTATACTATACTCTCATAACGGGGAAATTTAATGGGTTCAGTATTTTTTTCGCTGGTCATTTATCCGCTTACGCAGATAATCGAGCTGGTTTTCAGTTTCTGTCAGAAGCTTTTTGATAACACAGGCTTTGCCATTTTAGGCGTAAGCTTTGCAGTAAGTCTTTTAACCCTTCCGCTTTACATCGTTGCTGAACACTGGCAGCAGGTCGAACGTGACAAACAGAAAGCCATGAAGGGCGAAGTCGATAAAATCAAGGCTGTGTTTAAAGGCAACGAACAGTACATGATTTTAAACACTTACTACCGCCAGCAGCACTATCATCCCATTATGTCATTAAGGTCCGCCTTCGGACTTCTGATTCAGATTCCGTTTTTTACGGCAGCCTTCACCTGCTTAAGCAATATGTCTGCCCTTCACGGACACAGTCTTCTTTTTATAAGGGATATGGGAAAGCCCGACAGTCTTTTTACAATCGGAAACTTTCATGTAAACGTACTTCCGATTCTCATGACGCTCATCAACATGATTTCCGGAACCATCTACACAAGAGGACTTCCGCTGCGCGACAAGATTCAGACTTACGGACTTGCACTTGTATTCGTTGTAATTCTTTATGATTCACCGGCCGGACTTGTTGCCTACTGGACCTTGAACAACCTCTTCTCACTTGTAAAGAACATCTTCTATAAATTAAAGCATCCGGTATGGACTCTCTACATTCTGGCCTGTGCTGCCGTTACGGTTTTAATTGTCTGGATGTTTGCAGGTCACGTTCTTGCAGCAAAAAGAGCGGCACTTGTTTCCGGAGTATTTGCACTCGTTTACTTTGCGCCTCTTTTTGTACGTCTTGCAAATTATCTTATTGACGGAGCCTTTAAATCCCTCCGCGACAACTTTAAACTCAGGCTTGCACTTTTTGCTTCTTCGGCAATCGGCCTTACACTTCTTATAGGGCTTTACATTCCCTCCGAGCTGATTGCTTCTGATCCCCAGGCATTTTACGGAATTGACGGAATTACAAACCCTCTTTATTTTGTGTTCAACACCTTAAGTCAGTCCGCAGGTATTTTCATAATCTGGTGTTCGCTGATTTTCTTTCTCTTCCATGAACGCATGCAGACTCTGATTGCTTTTGCTCTTGCGCTTCTTTTTGGAATGAGCCTTACAAACACAATGCTTTTCCAGGGAAGCTACGGAACCTTAAGCCGTCTTCTTAAATTTACCGACGTAAGCTCCGTTGATTCTTCGTTTTCTGCAATCGCATTAAACGGACTTTCCATGGCGGCTGTCATTGCAGTAATTTTCCTTCTCATAAAATTTAAGCTTTCAAAAATCCTTAATTACATAATAACTGGACTTGCCGTAGTACTGGTTTTCGGAATTTCAGTTTCAAACATCAGGACAATCAGCACGGGTTATAATGAATACGAAACAGCAAAGGAAATAAAGCCGTTCATTCATCTTTCAAAGACAGGGAAGAATGTCATTTACCTTTATCTTGACCGCGCACAGTCAAGATTTATACAGCCGCTTTTTAACGAGCTTCCACAGTTAAAGGAAAGCTATTCAGGCTTTGTTAATTTTGAAAACACCGTTTCCTTTAATGCACATACGCTCATCGGAGCTCCTCCTGTTTACGGGGGCTATGAATACACACCGGAAGAAATGAACCTTAAAAAAGACGAGAAACTCGTAGACAAACAGAACGAAGCTCTTCTTATCCTTCCACGCATTTTTACGGAACAGGCAGAAGGATATTCAGCACTCATTACAGACCCGACCTGGGCAAACTATGCTATAAAGCCGGATAAATCAATTGTAAAAGATTACCCGGATATCAGCTGCGAGCTTACAGATTCAACCTATCTTGATTTGTGGTACAAAGAGCATCAGAATTCTGCAAATCTTGGCGTCGTAAGCAATTCATTAAAAAGAAACATCCTTTGGTACGGCCTTTTCAGGGCATCTCCTTATGTTTTAAGGCCGGCCTTTTATAACGACGGAAACTACTGGTCTACAAACAAGGACATTGACAACTACAACGATTATCTTGAAGGCTACTCTGCCCTTGAATATCTTCCGCGCTTTACGGATTTTGAATGCAGCAGTCAGAACGTCTACATCAACTTTACGAACAACACAACCCACGACGGACTTATTCTTGATGCTTCAAACGGATACCGTCCGGCTACAGAAATTACGGAAGAAAGCAGAAAGAATTCAGCATATCCGAACGACAGAGGCTACCACTCAATGGCCGGTGCCATGTGCAGGGTTGCTGAATGGCTTGACTGGTTAAAGGAAAACGGCTGCTATGACAATACAAGAATCGTAATCGTTGCAGATCACGGAGCCGAAAGTTTTGAAGAAGGCTATGTCTGGGACGACAAGTTTAATAAAATCCGTCCGGGAAGATATCATCCGCTTCTGATGTTCAAGGACTTTAATGCATCCGGTGAACCTGTTTACAACACAGAAGACTTTATGACGAACGCTGACACACCGGCTCTTCTTCTTTCGGGACTTGTAAATGAACCGAAGAATCCGTTTACAGGAAAGCTCATTGATTCATCTGAAAAAGAAAAAGGCGCTCTTGTATGTACGTCAGACATTTTTATGCCGCATCACACAAGAAGCGAATATATTTTTACTGCAGAAAAAACCGACTGGTGGCGCGTTAAAGACAATATCTTTAAAAGCGAAAACTGGACTCAGGAGGAATTCTAATGCTGTTTAACGATTTTCTATATATTGACCCGGGAACGGGAAGCATGCTCTTCTCTGTTTTTATCGGAGCGGCTGCAACCCTCTTTTTCCTTGCAAGGGCACTTTTCTTAAAGCTTCAGGTTCTGTTTGCAGGAAAGGCCACGCGCGAAGCCCTTAAAGCCAAACGTCAGAAGTTTGTAATTTACAACGAAGGAAAGCAGTACTGGAACTGTTTTAAGCCGGTACTT
>JAGABO010000208.1 GCA_017614655.1 Treponema sp.
CCGAGAATCTGAATCGTAATAAGCGGAGTCATTGCAACAAGTGCTATGACTCCGAATGCCGTTTCTGCTCCAGAGTTTCCGCTTCCTGCCGCGCCAAGTGCAAATGAAAGAATGAACGTGCTTGTCATCGGCCCCGAAGCAACGCCGCCTGAATCAAATGCAATTCCTGTAAAAAGCGGCGGACAGAAAAATGTAAGTAAAAGCGCAGCTGCATAGCCCGGCACAAGAATGTACCAGAGACTGAAACCGTAAAATGAACGGAGCATGCTTATTCCTATTGAAAGCGCAACTCCCACACTGAATGCAGCAAGCATCACGCTCTTTTTTATTGTGCCGCCGCTTACGTTTTCTACCTGTTCGGTAAGCACGTAAACTGCAGGCTCGGCACAGACAACAACTGCTCCAAAAACAATTCCGGTTACCGTAAGAAGAAAAAGCCAGCCGCCGCCGTTCTGAGCTTTCTGTCCGAGCGTTTCTCCGAGAATACGTCCGGCATCCATAAAGCCGCCCTTTACTCCTACAAGAAAAATCAAAAGTCCTATGAAACTGTAAAGAAGGCCTTTGAACATTCTGCGCAGCTGAACAGGCGGCATCCTTAAAAGAAAAATCTGAAACAGAATGAACATTACTACAAGCGGAAAAAGCGCAATTACAACTTCATTAAAAACAGGCCGTATCAAATCTGTAAAAACCGCAAGGCTTGAGGTTGCGCCAGATGCCGCATTTACGGAAAGCTCCGCAGATGCCGCACCTGAAACGGAAGCCGCATTTATGTTTAAGGAAGCCGGGCTTAAATCCGCACCCGAAATAGAAGCCGCGTCAGAGACCTGAGCAATGTTCTGTCCGCCATTAAAACACGCTGTAAGGAGCCCGTAAACGCACACTGCAAGAATCGGTCCTATAGATGCCATTCCCGTAAGTCCGAAAGAATCGTCAGATGAATCCTGATTGTTTTTCGTGCCGGAAGAGCGGACCGTTGCAACACCAACACCAAGCGCCATTATAAAAGGAACCGTCATCGGTCCCGTAGTTGCACCGCCTGAATCAAAAGCAACACCCTGAAATTCTTTAGGACATAAAAACGCAAGGGCAAAAACTGCCGCATAAGAAATGATTAAAACATAGCGCAGCTTAAGTGAAAGAACCGTGCGCAGAAGGCCGAGCATTACAAAAAAACCAAGCCCGGCTGCTATCATAAAAACAAGATGCCACTTGTTGACGTTTGCAGAAACATGCTTTATCTGATCTGCAAGAACCTGAACGTCTGGCTCTGCAACTGTAACAATCACGCCGATTACAAATGCAGTTCCTAAAAGAAGCGGAAGATTCCGTTTGCTTGTAAGGGCAGCACCGCTCCGTTCGCCTATGGGAAGAATACCGATATCAATACCTAGCAGAAAAACCGTAAGCCCTATTATAAGAAGGATGCCGCCGATTATAAAACGCACGATTGTCCCGGAATCAAGAGGTGCAACAGTAACGCCAAGCAGCAGTACTATTGCCATAACCGGCACAACAGAAAATACGGTCTCTTTAAATTTCAAAAATAAGTTCAATACTTAAACCTTTTTTTCCGGCCAGCGTTTTTCAAAAGCAATCCTGAACGCGGTCAGAAAAGAAATCAACGCAAGAATACTGCAGAAACATTTTTCAAACAGAGTTCCAAGAAACTGCTGAACAATTCCTATAAATGAAAACGGTAAAAGAACAATTAAAATTACAGTCAGAAAAATTCCAAAGAAACGGTTAAACTTTACGGGAATAATTCCTGAAGCAATCAATGTAAGCAGCATCGTAACAGCAATGACGATTATGCTTGAAAATGCAATTGAACAGGCTGCTTCATAATTTTCAGTCCGTCCTCCGTTAACCCAGGTGTACGGTAAGATTCCGGCCATTACAAAAACATGAATAAGTATATTGATAACGGCAATCGTTAAATTTATATACCCGGCTTTTTTTAAACTAAACTGCCTTACTCTTTCTATAAATTTCATTTTTCCACCTGACAGTGCCAGCCTTTTTTCTGAATGCCTTCTACCCACTTTGCGGCAAGAAGCTTTGCACCTTCGAGGTCGTGATCACGGTAGTTTCCGCATTCAACTTCGGTGGTTGCAGGAACCGGCTTATCCCAGACTGCAACTTTTTTAAGCACGTTTACAAGATGATTTGCAATTTCTTCTTCCGTACGGTCGCCCCAGACTGTAAAATAAAAACCTGTGCGGCATCCCATCGGGCTAAAATCAATTACGCCGGACATTTCGTCGCGGATATATTCAGCAACAAGATGTTCAATAGTATGAATTGCACCTGTTGACATAAACTCTTTGTTCGGCTGGCAGAAGCGGATGTCGAATTTAGTAACGATGTCGCCCTTTTCGCCTTCTTTTTTTGCAGCAAGACGGACAAACGGAGCCGTTACTTTTGTGTGATCCAGGTTAAAGCTGTCTACGTTGTACTTTTTTTCTTCGCTCATGATTTCCTCCAGATTTTTTCTTATAGTGTTACTTAAAGTGTCAGTTAAAGTGCCGCTTAAAGTGACTGAATCATTCCCATTACAAGAGATGCACTCAGGTTGGCAGCCGTTTTTTCGTTGAATTCATACAGGGATTCTCCGCCGTCATCTGCCATATCGCTCATGCACCTGATGATTACAAACGGAACCTTGTTTAAGTGGCAGGTATGTGCAATAGCCGCACCTTCCATTTCTACACAGGCCGGATTACAGCACACGCGGATTTTTTCCTTTATATGCCTGTCACTGATAAACTGATCGCCCGAAGCAATGCGGCCAGTTACAAGCGTATGGCCCTTTAATTCATCCAGGGAAGCAAAGGTTTTAGCTGCAAGTTCAATCAAAGCCGGATCTGCCTTAAAATCAGAAGTGTCCATCTGTGGAATTTCCGTAAGCTTATAGCCGAAGCCGGTTACATCAACATCATGATAGATTGCATCCGTAGAAACAACAAAATCCAGAACTTTAAGCCCAGAAGCCATTGCTCCGGCAATTCCAGTGTTTATTATAGAAGAAACATTGAATTCAGAAATGAGCCGCTGAGCACAGAGAGCTGCGTTTACCTTACCGATTCCTGACTTAACGATAACCACTTCCTTTCCATTTAAAAGGCCTTCCGTAAAGACAAGTCCGCCGCTTTTCTTTTCGCAGGGAGAAGCAAGATTTTTCTTAAGGGCAGCAAGTTCGATTTCCATTGCCCCGATAATTCCGGTTTTTGCCATGCTGATTTCCTATTTGAGGATGATGTGACGCTTTTCTTCGTCATCACTCGGTCTGTAAAAAATTGCAACGTTTCCTATGAGACGTACAAGTGCAGAATCTGTTTTCTGCGCAAGGGTTTCGCTCAGTTCCTTCTTTTGATCCTTAAACTCATTGAACTTTACCTTTATAAGTTCGTGGGCATTAAGGCACTGTGCAACTTTTTCTTCAAGAGAAGGCGTAACACCTGCACCGCCTACAATTACAAGCGGATTAAGGGTATTTGCGAGGGATGAAAGCTGTTTGCGCTGTTTGCTGGTTAATTCGGTCATGCCGCAAATAATATCAGATTTGAAAAAAAAAGTATATCTGTTGATTTTCCTGCATCTGTATCCATAAAAGGCGGGTATTTGCGGAATATACGGGATAAAAATTTTTTTTTGGCATTCTGTGTTCGAAAAATGCGGATTTTTCAATAGAATACGGACTTTTTCCGCTTTAAAAAAATTTATTCTTTTCAAATCTTTGCATTGACTAAAAGCGCTACCGCTAGTAAAATTGTGTTATAAAAACGCTACATATAGGGCAATTCGTCCTTATGCAGTAAAATAAAAATTGGGGTGGGGATTCATGAAGATCATCAAACGCAGTGGTGCAGAAGTTACTTTTCAGCGGGACAAAATTTCAACAGCTATTAAAAAAGCAAATGAACAGGTAGACGAAAAAGAACAGCTTACAGAAGAGCAAATCCAGGCGATTGTTGATGATATCGAAATTGAATGCCACAATGAAGGTCATGCTTTAAACGTAGAAGACATTCAGGACCTTGTAGAAACCGGCATCATGCAGAATGGCGCTTATAAAGTAGCAAAGCTTTACATCACTTACCGCTACCGCCATCAGGTTCTGCGCAAGGAAAACACCACCGACAAGCAGATTCTTTCCCTCCTGGAAGAACAGAACGAAGAAGTAAAACAGGAAAATTCAAATAAAAACCCTACAGTTGTATCGGTACAGCGCGACTATATGGCCGGAGAAGTTTCCAAGGACATTACCCGCCGCTTCCTTTTGGATCCGGATATTGCAGATGCACACGACGAAGGAATCATTCACTTCCATGATGCTGACTATTTTGCTCAGCACATGCACAACTGCGACCTTGTAAACCTCGAAGACATGCTTCAGAACGGTACTGTAATCAGCGGAACACGCATTGACCGCCCGCATTCATTCAGCACGGCATGTAACATTGCAACACAGATTATTGCTCAGGTTGCTTCATGCCAGTACGGCGGACAGAGCATTTCCCTTACTCACCTTGCACCGTTTGTAGACGTAAGCCGCCAGAAGTTCAAAAAAGAAGTCCGCGAAATGATAGATTCTACCGGGCTTCAGGTTTCCGACGAACAGTTCAACTATATGGTAGACCAGCGCCTTAAGGACGAAATCAAGCGCGGCGTTCAGACAATTCAGTATCAGGTCATCACTCTTATGACAACCAACGGTCAGGCTCCTTTTGTTACGGTTTTCATGTACCTTAACGAAGCACAGAACGAGCAGGAAAAGGCTGACCTTGCACTTATCATCGAAGAAGTACTTAAACAGCGCTATCAGGGCGTAAAGAACGAAAAGGGAGCATGGATTACACCGGCATTCCCTAAGCTTATCTACGTTCTTGAACCCGATAACGTTGAACAGGGAACAAAATACTACTATCTTTCTGAGCTGGCTGCCAAATGTACGGCACGCCGCATGGTTCCGGATTACATCAGCGAAAAGAAGATGCTGGAACTTAAGGTAGACAAAAACGGAGAAGGAAACTGCTATCCCTGCATGGGCTGCCGTTCATTCCTTACTCCTTATGTTGATCCGGCTACGAACAAGCCTAAGTATTACGGCCGTTTTAATCAGGGGGTTGTTACAATCAACCTTGTTGACGTTGCATGTTCTTCCGGCGGAGATTTTGACAAGTTCTGGAAAATCATGAAGGAACGCCTTGAACTCTGCCACAGGGCCCTCAGAATCCGCCACAACCGCCTTATCGGTACTAAGTCGGACGCTGCTCCTATTCTCTGGCAGAACGGTGCACTTGCCCGCCTTCCGAAGGGTGCCGTAATTGATGAACTTCTTTACAACGGATATTCAACAATTTCACTCGGATATGCCGGTCTCTGTGAATGTGTACGCTATATGACGGGAAAGAGCCACACTGATCCGGAAGCCAAGCCTTTTGCAATCGAAGTAATGCAGTCACTTAATGATGCATGCAAGCAGTGGAAGACAGTAGAGCACATTGACTATTCAGTTTACGGAACACCGCTTGAAAGCACCACATACAAGTTTGCCAAGGCCCTTAAGCGCCGCTTCGGAATCATTCCGGGTGTTACCGACAAGAACTACATCACAAACTCTTACCACGTAAACGTAACCGAAAAGATTGATGCCTTTACAAAGCTTACGTTCGAAAGTCAGTTCCAGGCACTCAGCCCGGGAGGAGCAATTTCTTACGTAGAAGTTCCTAACATGGAAAACAATCTTCCGGCAGTAATGTCGCTCTTGACCCACATCTACAACAACATCATGTATGCTGAACTTAATACAAAGAGTGATTTCTGCCAGAAGTGCAGCTATACGGGCGAAATTCAGATTGTAATTGACGAAGACGGCAAGCTTGTCTGGAAATGTCCTAACTGCGGAAATACAGACCAGGCTACAATGAATGTTGCCCGTCGTACCTGCGGTTACATCGGAACCCAGTACTGGAATCAGGGACGCACTCAGGA
>JAGABO010000209.1 GCA_017614655.1 Treponema sp.
AAGTTCAACATGAACCAGAAGGCAGTCAGGTTTTTCTTCGATAATTTTTCTAAGTGCTTCTTCTCCGTCTTCTGCTTCTATTACGCTGTAGTTTCCTTCTTTAAGGTAATCTGAGAGAAGTTTTCTGATTGTCCGCGAGCTGAATGCCACAATTATTTTTCTATTCACCTAACAGCTCCTTTGCAGCATTAAGCAGATTTCCCCTCTGAAACTGGGACTTAAGGATGAACTTCTGTGCGCCCGCATCTATAAATCTTTTTTCATCTTTTTCGCTGTAAGCTCCCGTTACTATAATTACAGGAAGCTGAGAATATTCTTCCATTCGTCTTATGTTGCTCAGTAAAATAAGACCGTCCATTCTTGGCATGTCTACGTCTGATACAATAAGGTCTATATGAAATTCCTTTAAGATTTCGAGTGCTTCTATTCCGTCTGCTGCAGTCTTTACAATATAACCGTCACTTTCAAAAATCGATTCTTCTATCTGTCGAGTAGTAACTGAATCATCTGCAATAAGAACCGTGTAAGTCTTTTTTTCATTTTTGGCTTTATATTTTTTTATGTCGTAGGTTAGAAGAGTTCTCATTCTCTGCATGATTTCCGGAATGTTAAGAATCGGAATTATTGAATAGTTTTCATCATAAACTACACCCTGCAGTGAACTCATTTTTTTCATTATCGCAGGAAGTGAAGTTACTACAACATTTTCATAGTGTTCGATTGACTTTACGAATATTGCCATCTGTGTTTCAAGATATTCAAGAACGATAACAGAGTTTTCATTTTCACTTTTCTGGTTACCGAGAATCGTAGAAAGATTATAGACCGGAATATACTGATTGTGCACGCTTATAAAATTCTGTCCCTGCATTACAAGAATATTCTGACTTTCTCCGTCTGTAATTTCGTGAATGTAGTGGGAAGGAATCATAAAACGCATTCCGCCTGTCGTAATAAAAAGCCCCTGCTGTGTTGCAAGCGAAAGCGGAATTGTAAGGCGGAACGAAGTGCCTTCATCTTTTTTAGATACAACCTGAACTTTTCCTTTTATTTTCTTCATTCCGTTCTGAACAATGTCAAGACCGATTCCTCTTCCGGAAAGATTGTCTGCTTTTTCTGTTGTCGTAAAGCCGGGGAAAAAAAGATAGCGCTGGAGCTCTTTTTCGTCCATTAAGGAAATAGAATCTTTCTGTTCAGGAAATTTATTTTCTGCATATTTTCTGACTCTGTCGTACTGAATTCCCCGTCCGTCATCGCTTACCGTAATTATTATGTGACTTGAAGCCTGAACTGCAGTTATGGAAATAAGACCATCCCTGTCTTTTCCTTTTTCGATTCGTTCTTCCGGAGATTCAATGCCGTGGTCAATTGAATTTCTTACAAGATGCATAAGAATTTCTTTTAACTGTTCAAGAATTACTTTATCGAGCATAAAGTCTGTTTCCGGAATATCAAACTTTATGTTCTTGTTAAGCGTAATTGAATCTTTTTCTATTTCCCGTTTAAGCGGAGTTAGAACCATGTTAAGCGGGAGCATTCGTAAATTAAGAATCAGATTCTGTGTTTCAAAAACTGCAGTTTCTGTAAGCGAAAGATCTTCTTTAAGCTGATTAGGAATTTCTTTTATTCTTCCGTCTGCTTTTTTTAGCTTCTGTTCAAAATTTTCCAGTTCGTGTTTAAAGCGGAACTGCCTTATTATAAGGTTGTCAAAGGTTCTGATTATTTCGTTTATGCGTTCAATTCCGATGCGGATTGATTTTATATTTTCGAGAGTTTCATCTTCGTTTTCGTCTTCATCCTGTAAGTTGAATGAACCGTCGTTTATTGATTCAAGAATCTGTGCATTAAAGAAAAGTCCTCTTGAAGCTTTTTCAAGTGCTTCCATAAAAATCGAAACGTCTTCCGTATCATCATGATCTTTTTTTATTTTAGAAAGAAGTTTTCTTATTTTTTCAATAACTGCATAGGACAGCCTTGATATTGAATCATTAAAATCAAAATGTTCTTCAAGAATTGATTTGTATACATCTTCAAGTCCGTGACTTAATTTTTCTATGGTTAAATAGTCCAGCATTCTCGAAGAACCTTTTATCGTGTGAAGGTCCCTTAAAATTTCAGAAACTGTTGAATTATTTTTCGGAGAAGATTTAAGGTTGATGATGCTGTTTGTGATTGCGTCGAGATGTTCATTCATTTCTGCGGCGTAATCATCTGTAAAGCTTTCCTTAGAAAACTGCATTTTCTCTCCTCGTTTAAAAACTCAACCTTCCAGATGTTTTCTGCACAGTTCCAGAAAATAGTCCGGGTTCAAAGAGTCTGTTATAAAATTATAGCATGAATTTTGATTTTTAGCTTTTTTTTCAAGAATTAATGCACATTTTTCCATATACTGTCTGGCTTCCTCTGTTTCTCCGCACCTGGAAGATGCCAGTGCAAGTTCATAAAGAGCCGGCCAGAATTCAGAATTAAGTATTACCGCACAATAAAACTGTTTTTTTGCTTCTTCCCAGTGTTCTGTATAGTAAAAAAGAAGACCTTTAAGATAGTATTCATATTCACTGCCTTTTATAGAAGCCGGTGTGCTTGTAAAAAGTTCTTCTGCCTCCTTATATGCTTTTTCTGCAGCAAGTGCATAGAATTTTTTTGCAAATTCTTCGGGAGTTTCAAAAACTTTATTTTTCTGTACCGGAGAATTTTCACTTTTTTCTTCTGCTGTAAGGTTTTGAGTCTTATGATTTTCTCCGCCTGTTTTTTTTAAGGAGAATCTTTTCTTTTCCGTTTTCTTAAAGTAATAGATGTTTCCCGTGTGTTCCTTTACAAGAGGAACTTTTTCCGGAACTTCAACGGACGGAACTTCATTAACTCCAACAAAAAGAATTCCTCCGGGAACCAGAAACGAAGCAAGACGTTCAAGAATTCTGTTTCTTAATTCAGACGGAAAATAAATAAAAACATTTCTTATGAGAATAACATCGAGTGTTTCTTCAAAAAATTCCATTGAATCAGTGCCGGAAAGATTGTTTTCAAAGATTGTTATTTTCTTAAGAACGTCTTCTTTTATGTTCCATTCGACTCCGTTAAGGTCTGCAATTTCTTTTAAAAGTCCGTAATATTTTTTTCCGTCATTTCTTGGTGCCGTGTCGGGAAATACGCCTTTACGGAAAAAATCAAGAGCTGTTCTGTCTATGTCAGAAGCGTAAAGTTCGCACTCCCTTCCGCAGGAAAGAGCCAGTGCCATTACAGAAAGAGGTTCCTGTCCTGTAGAGCAGGCGGCACTCCAGATACGGAGTTTTTTATCTTCCGGAGTTTTAAAAAAAAGATCACATAAAAAATCAAACTGAATTTCTTCCCGGAAAAAATATGTTTCGTTTATTGCAGCGTTGTCTATTAAAAGTGAAAATTCGTTTTCGTCTTTTTTAAGAAGTTCGGTGTATTTTTTTTCGGAAAGTACAAGTTCTTCCCTTCTTTTTCTTATGCAGTTTTCAAGAAAAATTTTATGTGCTTCGTTGGGTACAAGTCCTGAGTAGTCTTTTATCATGGAAAGAATATTTTCTGTCTCTCTGGACTCTTCCATTTTAGACTCCCGTAACATTCCTTAGGTAATCTGCAATACTGTCTAAAGGAAGAACCTGTTTTATGCAGCCACAGTCAACGGCAGCTTTTGGCATTCCGTAAACGACACATGAACTTTCGTCTTCTGCAATAGTAAGTGCATCTTTTTCAAAAAGTTCACGGCTTCCTTCTGCACCGTCTCGGCCCATTCCCGTAAGCAGTACGCTTATAACTTTTTTACCGAAAGTCTGCGCGGCACTGGAAAAAAGCTTGTCTACCGCAGGCCTTAAAAAATGAACAGGCGGCTCGGTGTTTAAAACAATCCTGCATTTCTGAATGCTGTCATTAACCGGAGTAACCGTAAGATGAAAACCTGCCGGAGCTACGTAAACGTGGCCCTTTTCCGGTATCGTGCTGTTTTTTGCAAGTTCCGTCGTTAAAGGAGAAGTTTCGTTAAGCCATGAAACAAAGTGCGTGTCAAAAACTGAATCTATGTGCTGGGTAATAAGAACTGGAAGGGGAAAATCTTTTCCCAGCCCTGAAAGCAGTTTCTGAATTGCAGCAGGGCCTCCTGTTGAAGCTCCTATTGTTAAAAGCCTGTACACCTTTGGGGAGGTAAAAACAGCTGTGTTCTGAACTACTTTTTTATCTTTTTCCTTCTGTTTTTTTTCTGACTCTTCCCTGTTTTTTTTCTGTTTCTCTCCGATTAAAAAAATGTTTTCCAGAAAATCGGTGAGCATTCTTGTTGTCATTACAGCAAGGTCCGGTTTTTTTATGACTTCAAGAGCTCCTGCTTTAAGACCGTCTTTAAAAGCCCGTGCTACAGTATCTTCCGTAGTAAACATAACGACAGCCGGATTTGATACGCTCAGTATTTTTTTTGTCGCATCAATTCCGTTCATGACGGGCATGTTTACGTCCATTATGATAAGGTCAGGCGAAAATTTTTCATTAAGTTCTACGGCGCGCTCTCCGTTTTCTGCAAGACCCGAAACTTCAAAGCGTTCATCATTTTTAAAAAGTTCGGAAAGCATTGCACGGACGACTGCAGAATCATCAACGATAAGAAGCTTTATCAAAGGTGTCCTCCGTATTCAATAAAATTGTCTATGTCAATAATAAGCTGCATTGTGTTCTCCTTAAACGAGAATGCAACAACGCCTCTTTTCTTAAGGGACTCTTTTAAAACTCCGGAAATGAATTTAAAATCTTTTAAGCATATTTCCCTTATGGAAATTTTTGCAGACGTTGTTATAAAAAAGAAAGTTTTTGACTGTATAAAAAGTTTTGAACAGCGGCTGTTTTCTTCTGGAAATCCTTCCGGTTTTATAATAGTGTCTATGTGATGATTTTTTATTCCGCTGTTTTTCTGACTTGACGGAAATGTGTCCGTTACAAGTGAATGGGGAATAAGAAGTTCTGTGCTGCCGTAGTCGAGGCAGACAAACCATTCATGCGTTTTCAAGATCCATCCTGATTTTTGATATAATTCCGTTAAGGTTCAGTATCGGAGCATTTACCGGGCCGTTGTTTCCCATAAAACTTAAGGTTGAATTAAAACTGCTTGCTTCTGAAGCACCTGCAATTTTCTGAATCGTTCCGTTTTTTGAATTGTGAAAGTCAAGTATTTCTGAAACCTGAAAAGCAATATCGTTTTCATCTTTCAGTACAAGAAACAGCTTTGAATTAAGTTCTGCATAATCCTGAAAAAGCGAAAAGTCAACTACAGCACACGGCTTTCCGTAAAAATTGACAACTCCCTTCATGTAGTCCGGGACAAAAGGAACGGGGAAGATTTCGTTATTCCTTAAAACTTCCTGTATGTTTTTAGATTCAATTGCGTAAAAATTTAAGCCGGCCTTAAAGACAAGGTAGTTTACGGCTTCTTCTTCAGAAACTTCTTCTTTTTTTTCGGTATCTTCTGCATCAATTGCTTCTAAGATTTCTTCATCCATAGAATCAATTATACCACAGAAATTCCCGTATCTAAAGAAGTTTTTTTGTTTTTAGTCTTCGAAGCGGCCGGTTTTCTGTTCTTCACAAATGCGCTTCCATGATTCATAGCGCTCTCTGCTTATTGCGCCGTCCTCTACCGCCTGTTTGACTGCACAGTTATCTTCCGTAATGTGAGAGCAGCTCATGCCGAAACCGCATTTTCCAAGATACGGCTTAAACTCCTTAAAGTAGAGGTGAAGGTTTTCTGCCGTTATATCATGAAGAAGGAATCTTCTTACGCCCGGAGTGTCTATGATGTCTGCAGTACAGCCTTTGATTCCACCCATGAGGGCTTCATCCAGCTGAAGGTGAATAAGCGAGCCTTTTGTTGTCGTATGGGTTCCGCGGCCGTACTTCTGAGAGAGGCTTCCGGTTTTAAGAACGACGTTGTTGTCAAGAACGTTAATCATGGAGGATTTTCCGACACCGCTCTGGCCTACAAAGGCGCTAAGATGATTTTCTATAAGATGTGCAAGCTCTTCCATTCCTTCGCCGCTTCTTGCAGAGGAACGGATTACCTTATAGCCGATGTCTTCCCAGATCTGAAGCCTTTCCTGAAAAACATCGCCGGAGCCTTCCTTTAAGTCGTACTTATTGCATACGATTACCGGCGTGATTCCCTGATACTCTGCCTGAGCAAGCGCCCTGTCTATAAAGCGCGGCCTGAACGGAGGCTCTTCCGGGGTTGTTACAATAAGAAGGTAGTCAAGGTTTGCGGCCAGAAGCTGAGGTTCGCGTTTCTTTATGTTCCACCTTACGAATTCGTTCTTACGCGGAACAAGGTCCGTTATGAGTGCTTTTTCTTCTTCGATAGTTTCATCATCAAGAATTACAATGTCTCCGGGAGCTGCCGGATTGTAATAGCCTTCGCTTGCCTTAAGAATTTTCCCTTTTAAAGGACAGCTTCTGACAATGCCGTCGTCACATTCAACTTCAAAAACATTTTTGCT
>JAGABO010000210.1 GCA_017614655.1 Treponema sp.
AGCACCATACGAGTAAGATGAAAATAATACACTTGATTTATATGTTTTATTTCCAATCTCATAACTAATCTTTACACCGGCTAAACCATCAGGATAAAGCTGCTCAACTTTTTTTATACTGACATATTCAGGCAACTTTATAGTATATGTTACATTATTACATGAAATTGTTAAAATATTATCTTCTGCATCCAATAATAATTCATTTATCCAATACGGAAATTCAATTTTTTCTATGTTCTTTCTAAGAAAAGAATCAACTTTCATATGCTTATAAGAACTAAAAACTGATTCTTTATCCTTAACGACAGCTTTAATTCCAACGGAATAAGAAACTGCAAGCACAATGGATATCATTGAAATTATAAAAAGAGAAACTAATACTTCAACATACGAGAAAGCAGAAGATAAATTATTCTTTTTCATTTTGAATTTCCTACAATTATAAAAAAATCTCCTTTCCTTATTCATCACCTAAGTTCTTCTTAAAAAACTCTTCCACCGAAGCCGTAGATTCTTCTATATAATCGGCACCACATTCCTTAAACTCTTCGCGCGTTCCAAAGCCCCAGAGAATTCCCATGCACTTAATTCCCGCTTCATGAGCTCCCTGTACGTCGTAGAATCTGTCGCCTATCATAAGCACTTCATCTTTTTTTCCAGAAAGCTTTTGTGTCTCTAAAACATAGCTGATTACATCAATCTTATTTACACGATATTTTTCTTCGAGATCGCTTCCGCCGATAAAATCAAAATACCGGGACATATTCTTTCGTTCAATAATCTGTCTTGCATAAAGTTCCGGCTTACTGGTTGCAACATAAGTTTTAAAACCCAGCTGCCTGAGCTTCGTCAAAAGCTCTTCTATTCCCGGATAAACCGTACATTCATACATACCGGCCTCTTCATAATATTCACGGTAAACGTTTATTGCAGCCGGCACTTCACTTTCGGGAAGATGAAAACAGGAAACAAAACTTTCCTTAAGTGGCGGCCCGATCATTCTTGAATAAATGCTTTTATCTATATCAAGTCCATAATGAGAGACAACATGATCAAACGACTTAAACACTCCGGCAGAGCTGTCAAAAAGCGTTCCGTCAAAATCAAAAAGTATATGCTTAAAACTCATGCGCTGATTTTACAGTTTTTTCCAAACCCTTACAATCATACACTTTATGAACATGGGGACTTCGTGCTATAATACCCGACATGGCAGATATACATGTTTTTGACCCTGCGCCGGAGGGAACACCGGTTTCTAACTTTGTTCACCTGCACGTGCACTCTGATTATTCTCTTCTTGACAGCTGTGCAAAGCTTGATTCCCTTATTGCCAAGGCAAAACGGCTCAACATGCCGGCCCTTGCCCTTACAGATCACGGCAACATGTTCGGCGTCCTTAATTTTGAACACATCTGCCACGCCAACGGAATCAACCCGATTGTCGGCGAAGAGTTTTATGTTGCTTATGGAAGCCACTTAGAAAAAAATGACGCCCCTTATGGAAAAAACGGTCGCGGCTGTCATTACTTTCACCTGATTCTCCTGTGCGAAAATGAAACCGGCTATAAAAACATGAGCTGGCTTTCTTCCATTGCCTACACGGAAGGCCTTTACCGCGGAAAGCCACGCATTGACTGGGAACTTCTGGAAAAATATCACGAAGGTTTAATCTGTTTAAGCGCCTGTATTCAGGGAGAACTTCCGCAGCTTTTACTTGCAGGCCGCATGGATGAAGCACGCGAACTTGCACTTAAATACAAAAATCTTTTTGGACCGGACCACTACTATATTGAACTTCAGGATCATGGACTTGAAGATCAGAAAAAAGTTGCAAAGATGCTCATTGCACTTGCAAAAGAACTGGATATTCCGTTAGTTGTAACTAATGATATTCACTATATAGAAAAAGAAGATGCAGAAGCTCAGGATGCACTGCGCTGTATCGGATTTAAAAATGCACTTCATCAGCCTCATCAGACAATGGGCGAAGGTCGAAGCGAATGGTATTTTAAAACCGAACAGGAAATGCGCACTCTCTTTCCTGATTATCCCGAAGCCATCGACAACACAATCAAGATTGCAAACATGTGTAATCTTACGATTCATCAGTATAAGACACAGGAGCTTAAAGACTGTCTTCCGCGTTTTGAACTTCCCGTTGAATTCCAGACGCACGGAGATGATTATGCAAAAAATCAGGATGACTACGTACGCTACCTTGTAGAAAAAGGCCTGCGCATGCGTTACAAGGAGATTACTCCCGAAATCCGTGCACGTGCTGAATACGAACTCGGCATCATTTTTAAGATGGGCTTTTCGGGCTACTTCCTTATCGTGTGGGAATTCATCAACTGGTCAAAGTCTACTTACGACAACGTAAACAACAGACCCAAGCCTTACATTCCGATCGGGCCGGGACGTGGATCCGGAGCAGGTTCCCTTGTTGCCTACTGTCTTACAATTACAGACATTGATCCGTTCCGCTTTAAACTGATTTTCGAGCGCTTCTTAAATCCTGAACGTGTTTCCATGCCGGACTTCGATGTTGACATGGACTTCGATTACCGCCAGGACATTATTACACATACCCGTGATTTGTACGGAGAACCTCAGGTAGGTCACATAGTTACCTTCGGTACGCTTAAACCAAAACAGTGTATTGCAGATGTAGGCCGTGTTCTTGAAATTCCTCTTTCCGAAGTAAACGTTCTTAAAGCCTGCATTCCGGATTCACCAAAGGCAAAACTAAAGGATGCATTTGCTGAACCTACAGAAAAGTTTCCTGACGGCGGAAAACTTATTCCTTACAAGGATGATCCGCGCTACAAGGAACTTTTTGAACTCGCATTCAAGTTAGAGGGAGTTAACAGAAACACAGGTCTTCATGCTTCGGGAATGGTTATCGGTCTTACGGCTCTTCCAAACTGGGCACCGGTTTTTAAGGATCCAAAAACAGGAGAAGTCGGTGTTCAGTATACCATGGATATTATTGAACCGTGCGGTCTTGTTAAGTTTGACTATCTCGGACTAAAAACCCTTTCGCTCATACGTTATGCAGAAGACATCATCAACAGGCACAGACCGGAAGGAACACCGGAGTTCCGCTGTGACAAAGTGAGTGAATCTGATCCCAAGGCTTTTAAGCTTTTCCAGAACGGAGACTCTGTTGCCGTATTCCAGTTTGAATCTCCAGGCATGCAAAAAATTCTCCGTCAGTTTAAACCCGAAAAACTCGAAGACCTAGTTGCCCTTAACGCGCTTTACCGTCCGGGACCAATGGACTGCATTCCCGATTACATCAACGGAAAATGGAAACCCGAAACAATTCACTATCCGGATCCGTGTCTAGAAGACATCCTTAAAGAAACTTACGGCGTTATGGTTTACCAGGAACAGGTTATGCAGGTAAGCCAGAAGATTGCAGGCTTCTCACTAGGTGGTGCCGACATGCTCCGACGTGCAATGGGAAAAAAGAAACCGGAAGTTATGGCGGCAAAACAGGTAGAGTTCGAAGAGGGAGCCGTTAAGCAGGGCTTTACAAAAGAACACGCTGCAGAAATTTTTAACATCATGATTCCGTTTGCAGGTTACGGCTTTAACAAAAGTCATGCTGCCGCTTATTCAGTTCTTGCATACAGAACCGGCTACTTAAAGGCAAACTATCCTGCCGAATTCATGGCAGCAAACCTTACAAACGAAATCACATCAACAGATGGACTTCCAGAATACATAGAAGAATGTAAGAAGATGGGCATTCCCGTAGACCCGCCGGACATCAACCGCAGCGAAGAAAACTTTGACGTAATCGACGGACACATCATCTTCGGCTTCCGCGGAATAAAAGGAATGGGAACAGGAGCTGCCCGAGCAATCGTAAAGGACAGAAAAGAAAACGGCCTCTATACAAGTTTCGAAAATTTTATTGAACGCATACTTTTCGTAAAAGATGACGTACCATCAGAAGAAGGTGAAGAAGCCGTCGAAAAAGCAAAATTTGCAATCAACAAAAAAGCCGTAGAAGTTCTCATTAAAACCGGAGCTTTCGACAAATTCGACAAAAACCGCGCAACTCTTATCTTAAACTATGAACGGGCGATCGATTACGAAAACAAAAAACATGCCGGTGCAGATTACGGACAGCAGAGTCTTTTCGGAGGAACAGACATTCAGGAGTTTGCACCGTTTAAGTACGAAATTATAGAAGAGTTTCCTAAAATGGAACTTCTTAACATGGAAGAAGAATGCATCGGAACTTATGTCTCGGGACATCCGCTTGATGACTGGAGGGAAATAATCGAAAAATGCGCAACAGTTTCCAGTTCTACAATCATGAATGCAGCTAAAGAGACCAAAGCAGAAAAAGACGCAATTCTTTCTTCCGGCGGACACAGCTGGGGTGCAATGAAAAATGCAGGCAGAACTTACATTGCAGTCGGCATGCTCAGCGGGCTTCGTCAGATTATGACAAAGAAGGGAACTCAGATGGCATTTGCAAAGCTTTCTGATTTCCGCGGTGCAATGGACATCACCTTCTTTCCTAAAATCTGGGAAGCACTTTCTTCTAAAATCGAAGACGGAAAAGTTTATGCTTTTAAGGGAAAAGCAGACCTTCGCTCCGGAGAAGAATCAGAAAGTGCAAGTTTCCTTGTAGACAGCATGGAAGACATAAACACACTTAAAGAAAAATCAATAACGGAAGTTCACATAAAACTAAACCCTTCTTTTTCCGAAGTAGAAGATATTGCAGAAATAAAAGAATTTTTATTTGGCAGTCAGGGCAATTGTTCAGTATATTTTCATATGACAGTCGGCGACAGTTCATACACAATCAAAGCCAATCCGCAGTTAAAGGCACCGTCATCAGAGGAATTTCTTGAACAGCTAAAAGAACTTTCAAACATTCAGGATGCATGGGTCAGTTAATAGCCAGGAGGAATCATGAACTTTTTTATTATGCATTTATTTTCTACACTTTCAGCTCTTACGGTAATTTACAGTATTCTGTGCATCATCCGTCTTTTTCTCTCCTGGATACCGTCACTTGCATATTCAAAAGCAGGATTCATACTTACTAAAATCTGTGATCCGTACCTTAACATTTTCAGGCACTTACACTTTCTTACTTTCGGCGGAATTGATTTTTCTCCGGCACTCGCACTCTGTGTTTTAAGCGCAGTTTCTTCGTTATTTAAAACACTAAGTCACGGTATTCCGCTTTCTCCGGCAGTTATTACGGCAGTTTTTATTTCGCTACTCGAAACAATTATTCTTTCTATAATTTCCTTTGTAATTCTCATTCTTGTAATCAGGATTATAATTCTGATTATAAATCCGTATTCTTCTTCTCCTGTTCTTAACTACCTCGACAGAACACTTCAGCCGTTCGCTTCAAAAATAGCACGAACATTTTCTTTCGGAAAAAAACTGTCTTACACAAAAACTCTTATTATAGCAGCAGTTTTTCTTACTGTTGTCATGATTGCAGTTATAATTATTCTTAAGATTGTTACAACACTGCTTCTTTTTACGCCACAGCCGATTCAGTAAAGGACAGACATGAAGCTGGAAGATTTTAAGAGTTCCATTGAATCCCTTCCCGGTACAGGTCCCGCAGCGGCAGCTCTCTTTGCAAAACTCGGAATCTTTACAATTGCCGATCTTCTTTTAAAATTTCCGCGTTCCTGGGAAGACAGAAGCAGGCGCGTTTCCTTAAGTGAATATGCAGCTTTTCCAAAAGTAAACACCATCTGCAAGGTTCTTTCTCACAGCTGGTTCGGCTTTGGAAGAATGAAGACTCTTAAAATAACAGTTACCGACGGAAAAACCACGGCAGCCCTCGTTGCCTTTAACAGGGCGTTTCTGGAAAAAACACTTCCGGAAGGAAGCATTATAACTGTAAACGGCCGCTTTTCCGTTAAGTACAATGAACTTCAGTCTACAGCTTTCGAGGCTGAACGCATTGCTTATGACGGAGAGCTTTCGGAATATGAATCAGCCACGCTTCCAGGTGGAACACTCCTTAGCATATATCCGCTTACAGAAGGGCTTACTCAGAAAAATTACAGAAAGACAGTTTGTGCAGCCCTTAAGCTTTATGCAAAATCAATTGATGATGAACTTCCCGAAGAACTTATAAAAAAATATTCACTTCTTAAAAAAAGTGAAGCAATAACTCTCATACACACTGCAAAAAACACAGAGGAACTTTTAAAAGCAAAACGCACTCTTATCTACGAAGAACTTTTTAATTTTGAATACAAGCTTGCAGTCCGCACTCTTGAACACCGCGGAACCCTCTCTGCTCCACAGGAATCCTCCTGCGATATTTCTGATTTTGAATCAACACTTTCTCCTTTACAGAAGCAGCTTCTTTCCCGCATGACGTTTGAACTTACAGAGGATCAGAAAAAGTCAATTATCATCATGAACCGCGAAATTGATTTAAGTGCAGAAAGCAGGAGAACTTTAGAGTACACGCCGGAAAAATTAAGCGGACGCTGTTTTTCCATGCAGAGACTTTTACAGGGAGACGTCG
This sequence comes from Treponema sp., assembly GCA_017614655.1. Classification (GTDB taxonomy): domain Bacteria; phylum Spirochaetota; class Spirochaetia; order Treponematales; family Treponemataceae; genus Treponema_D. The sequence goes on from JAGABO010000210.1 coordinate 6,542, forward strand.
GAAGCGGAAAAACCCTCACGGCATTTTTTGTATGTCTTCGCGTAATAGACTACGGCGGCCAGTGCGCAATCTTAGCTCCGACAGAACTTCTTGCCCGTCAGCATGCAGAGAATGCGGCTTCACTTCTTACTCCTCTTGGACTAAACGTTGCTTTTCTTACAGGAAACGTAAAATCAAAAGGACGCACTGCTCTCTTAACGGAACTTTCAAAAGGAACAGTTCAGCTTGTAATAGGAACTCACGCACTTTTTTCGCGCACGGTAAACTATAAAAAACTTGAGCTTGCAGTCATTGACGAACAGCACCGCTTTGGAGTTGCACAGCGCGAAACAATTCTTAACAAGGGCCGATTTACAAACGAAGGAATTACACACACGGCAAACCTTCTTATGATGAGCGCAACTCCTATTCCTCAGACTCTTTCGTACACCCTCTTCGGCGATCTTGATGTAAGTACAATCCGCACAATGCCGGCCGGAAGAAAGCCGGTTAAAACTTACCTTAGCGTCATGGGTCACGAAGCAAACGTTTATAATGCAGTACGTGAGGAACTTAAAAAAGGAAACCAGGCCTATTTTGTTTATCCCAGAATCGGCGGAGATGATTCAGAAATTACAGACGGACTTAAAAGCGCAGAAGAATCGGCTGTCTTTTTAAAAACAAAAGTCTACCCTGATTTTAACTGCGAAGTGATTCACGGAAAAACGGATGAAGAAGAACAGAAAAGAATTCTTGATGATTTTAAGTCCGGTAAAATTCAGGTACTCGTTGCAACAACTGTTGTAGAAGTCGGCGTTGATGTTGCAAAAGCTACCTGCATGGTAATTGAACACGCAGACCGCTTTGGTCTTGCTGAACTTCATCAGCTGCGCGGAAGGGTCGGCCGCTCAGAACTTCAGTCGTACTGCTTTTTAATCTACTCTAAAAACATAACGGAAACCGGCATCGAACGAATGAAGGCACTCCACGAAACAACAGACGGATTTAAAATTGCAGAAGAGGATTTAAAACTACGCGGACCGGGTGAACTTACAGGAAGCGCCCAGTCCGGATATATTCAGTTTGCACTTGCAGATTTAACGCGCGACAGAAAAATTCTCGAAGCCGCCCGTCGTGATGCTTTTGCTTTTCTTGAACAGCAAAAACTGCCTTAAGCTACATAGCTTTCAAGAGCACGAGATCTCTGCGGAAGACGAAGATGATTGATTGCAGTCTTCTCTATCTGACGGATTCTTTCGCGGGTAAGATTGCACTTTTCTCCAACCTCTTTAAGTGACATCGGCTTAAGTCCGTTAAGGCCGTACCTCATGCGCAGAACTCTTGCTTCATTCGGCTTAAGTGTATCAAGTGCCTTATCGATATCGTCCTTCATCGAAAGTTCAATGGCATGATTTTCCGGAGAATTTCCGCGGTCATCTTCGATAGTGTCTGCAACCGTTGCGCGTCCGTTTTCATCAGTTTCTACACTGGCATCAAGGCTAACCGTGTCCTTTGCAAGGTTGAGCATTTCGCGGACAAACTTCTTTTCCAGGCCAAGCTGTTTTGCAATTCCTGCAATTTCTTCTTCTTCGTTCTTTACGCTTCCAATAAGCTTTCTTGTTTTCTGAATCGTTACAAGGTCGTTAGCCTTATTAAGCGGAAGACGGATGGCGCGGCTCTTTTCGCAGATGCTTTTAAGAATTGCCTGCCTGATCCACCAGACGGCATAGGAAACAAAGTGAATGTTTCTTGAAGGTTCAAAATGATCTATTGCAATAAGAAGTCCGACATTTCCTTCGCTTATAAGGTCCATAAAGTCAATGCCGTTGTTGATGTATTTTTTTGCAACAGTTACGACGAAGCGCAGGTTTGCACGGACAATCTTTTCGCGGGCAAGCTTGTCACCGGCTTTTGCCTTAAGCGCAAGTTCCGTTTCTTCTTCCCTGGAAAGCATCGGGATTGAAGCAATTTCCTTAAGATAAATCTGAAGAAGTCTTTCGTCGTTTGTCATTCTGGTTCTCCTGCACAATTTACTTATAATATTCACGTATTTTTGTAGCAAGATTTGTGCCAAAATGTATTTTCTGATGATATTTTTTATAAAATTGAACTTTTTATTCGTTTTGATGAAGGAAATGCGTTATTTCTATGATATTTCTGATGATATCCGGACTTTTTGGGATAATTAAACAATAAGGGTGTATCATAATGACACACCCCGTTTTTAATCAGTTAAAACTGTATCAAAATGACACGCTTTATGCTTCGATTACAGCGATAATGTCGTTGTTTTTAAGGATAAGGTATTCTTCTCCGTCCATTTTTACAGTTGTTCCTGCATATTTATCGTAAAGAATTACATCTCCCGGCTTTACCGTGATTTTTTCATCTTCTGTTCCAGGTCCTACAGCTTCTACAACTGCCTGCTGAGTTTTTTCCTGTGCTGTGTCGGGAATAATAAGTCCTCCGGCTGTCTTTGTTTCTGCTGCCTTCTGCTTAACGAGCACGCGGTCTGCCAAAGGTCTGATTTTCATATTTTACCTCCAAAGGATTGTTTTTAATGTTCTATAAATAAGATAATAAAATTTTTTTGTGAAGTCTACAGTGTTTTAAAAAATAAACGTGCTTTTTTATGTGCCGGATCCAGTTCAAGGGCATATTCAATCTGGCGAAGGGCATTGCGCCGGTCTCCAAGTCCGTCAGAAAGCTTTGCCATTCTGTAAAGAATCTCTGCCTTAGTTTTTGTATCAAGTACAATCTGTGAAGCTTTGTTTAAAACTTCGAGGGCTTTTGCATAACGGGATGTTCCTGCATAAATTACACCAAGATTTACGTAGGCATTAACGGCAATAGAATTTCTTGCAGCTGCAGAAGGAAGTCTTGTATCACATTTTTCGGCTGCAAATTCATAAAGTTCAAGACTTTCATCAATTTTTTCTGCTTTAATCATAAAATATGCCGCAAAAAGAACTTCAGAAAGAGGAAGTTTCTCTTTGTTTTTTACAATGTTAAAGTTTTCTCCATAAGCAGCATTCATATATGAATAAAAGACTTCCATTGCATCATCTTCATAACCGTTTTTTATAAAAGCAGAAACAGCGTAATCAACAACTTCCGGAGGATACAGGTTTCTTCCCAAAGAATTATTTTCAAGAAATGACCATATATTTGCACGTTTTAAAACAGAACTGTCTTTTTTATAAAGTTCATCTTCGTACTGCCTGTACAAAACTTCCAGTGCCGGAGTTGAATTATTAAGGCGCACGGCTTCAATTTTTGCACGGGCTTCATCAGGAGTTACAACCGGAACAAGGTCCTCTTCTTCCATAAGAAGTGTTCTTAACCCTGCTTTTCTTAAATCGGCCGAAAGATTATCTTCCGGAGTTTTTACAGAATCTTCCAGTGCACTCTCGGCATACAAAGACAGGGCCGGAACATAATCAGGATTATACCAGAAAAGCTTATCAAGACATTCAAGTTTGCGGACAGCATCTCCTTCTTTTTTTGCATAAAGCGCTGTATTCAGGTAAACTCCAGTAAGAAAAGCATCCGCTGAATCTTCATCAAATTCAGAAGCAGAAGCATTTTCTATAATCTGATTTCTTATTTCCTGAGAAGCTTCTTCTTCATTAAGAAGATAAAAATCATCAGCTTCAAGACAGAGACGTTCCGTTAACAGTTTCTGATTTTCAAACTTTACATCAGAGAGCAGACAATCGAGGCTTTCTTTATACAGCCCTGCATCATAAAAAACATCACCCCAGAAAACAACATCATTTTCATCATCACACAAACCGGGGTAAAGTGACGCAGCCTTTTTAAAATCACCGCGTTCCATAAGAATAGAAACAGCATTTCTAAGCCAGGCGCTGTTTTTTGAACCCCTCCATGCACCTTCATAAACTTTTACCATGTTCTTACGCTTAAAAAGAGAATTGTCTGCCTTAAGGAGAGCCCTTTTTAATTCACACTCCGAATAAAGCGAAGAAAACTCTGTATTTTTAAGCGGAAGAGAAATAAACCATGCCAGATTTATCTGCTCCTGATTCAGAAGAAATTTTGTATAAACTGCAGTTAGTTCGTTATTTCTGGGAAAAGTTCTGCGGGCATCCTTGAGCACATTTTCTGCAAGAGAATAATCTCCCAGTAAAACATAGCGCTTGTAAACCCCAAGCCTGTCATACAGCGGATATGCTGATTTTTCGAGTTTTTTTAATGCAGAAACCGCGGCTTTTGTATCTCCGTTTTTTATGTAAGCGTCAACTTCATCAAGCCGTGCGATAAACGACGAATTTTCGGAATGCGAAGAACAGGAAATAAAAAGCGGCAGCAAAAAAAGCGCTGCCGTCAATACACGAAAAAATGTTTTCAAGAAACCGTCTCTTTGCTTATTTTGTCAAGAACGGCGTTTATGAATTTGTAAGAATCCTCTGCGCCGAAATCCCTGGCAATCGAAATTGCTTCATCTATTACAATGGACGGTGAAATATCCTTTGAATAAAGAAGCGTGTAAATACTAAGCCTTAAAACGGCAAGAGCAACTTTATTTATACGCTCTATCGTCCATTTTTCGCTCATGTATTTTTTTATGAGGGAATCAATCTCCTCAAGATTTTTTACAGTTCCGTCTATAAGAAGGCGGGCAAATGTCAAAGTCTCTTCTCTTGATTCAGGAGTTTCGTTTGAAAGGTCAAGTGCTTCTGAATCAACCCAGTTTAACGAAAGAAGGTCTTCTATAGATGTACTTACCAGATCAAACGAATAGAGTCCCTGAACTGCAATTATGCGTCCTTTTCTTCTTGACACTTTTACTTCCTTACCAGCTCAAAAGCTTTACAAGTTCATCACCAGTCTTCTTGCGTTCAACATTGGCAGGAGTATCAAGAGAGTTTGCAACCTGCTGTGCTGCTTCTGCAAGGAACTGACTCTGCTTCTGACGCGTAAGGTTGTTCTTTATGTATTCATAAACCGTTACGTTAGATTCAGGCTGAACAGTGTCACTTATAGAAAGCATCTTTGCATCATACTTTTTGATAACTGCATAGAACTGGAAATCAGTATTTGTTTCGGTAATATCACTTACAAAACCGGCATTATTCTGGAAGAGTTCAATAATCTTGTCGTAATTCCAGCCTAACTGAACTGCCTGCTGTGAAGTCTTTGCAACAATGAGTTCACCTGCACGGAAGCTTTTTCCGTTTTCTGAGTCTGACTTTAACTTTGCACCGTAAGCAGCATCTTTTGCATACTGATTGCGGAAGTCTGTAGCTTTTGCACGGGCCTGTGTTTCGTCAGATCCCTTCGGAACCATAACAAGATAAAGCTTCATCATGTCGTTCCAGACAAAAGTTGCCTTGTTAAGATCGTAAGCCTTGCGGATTTCTTCGTCGGAAGCTGCGACCTTTGAAAGTTCTGCCTGCTTCTTTGAATAAACGTACTTCTGTGCAACCAGCTGTGAACGAAGATAAGCCTTGTATTCGGAAGTATTCATTCCGCTGTTATCCTTAAGATATTCATCAAGGGTCTTACCTGTCTGCTTCTTAATGAGTTCACTCAGCTGACTTTCTGTAACCTGCTGACCGAGCTGCTGGCTGAAAGTATCGAGGAAGGAAGCGTTTACTTCACTGTCGGTAACAACGATGCCTTCTTTTGCAGCAGCCTGATTAATCAGTTTTTCATCAATAAGGCTTTCGAGAATCTGCTGTCTCTGTTCGGCAGAAAGTTCACTTACACCATAAGGCTCATACTGCTTAAGGACAAAGCCGACACGTGACTTTAATGTACGAACGGTAATCGTCTCTGATTTGTTAAGTTTTACAACGGCAAGTGCCTGCAAATCATTCTGAGCAAAAACAGAACCTGCAAGACCTAAAATAAAAACTGCACTTAACAAAATTTTTTTCATATATATCTCCTGATGCGTCATTATAAGACATTTATTTAAACATGGTAAATACAGGATAGTTACAGGATACATTCAAAGCCTGCACCCCCTGAATTTACCTGCTACTGTTTATCAAGCGGAAGACCACCCGATATTACTGCACGGATACGGCGAACTCCTGCAGAAGAAGACTGTTCCTTCTGAATCTTGAACTCACCGATCTGTGCCGTATGCTGAACGTGAGGCCCGCCGCAGACTTCCTTACTGAACCAGTCGTTTTCGTCGTTACGTCCGATAGTATATACCTTAACGTCTTCGCCGTACTTGTTCATAAAGAGGGCGCGGGCTCCAGACTTCTTTGCTTCTTCAAGGCTCATCACCTTCATTGTAACAGGAAGATCTTCCTTAATCTTCTCGTTTACGATGTCTTCTACTTTCTGAATCTCTTCCTTTGTCATAGGACGGTCAAAAGTAAAGTCGAACCTCATGCGTTCGCTTGTGATGTTACTTCCCTTCTGTGCAACCTTGTCCCCGAGAACGTTAACAAGTGCCTGCTGAAGAAGGTGTGTTGCAGTGTGATACTTTGTTGCAGCTTCTGACTGCTCTGCAAGTCCGCCTTTATCTTTACCGGCTTCTACAGTACGTGACTGCTCCTGATGCTTTTTCTCTGCTTCCTTAAAGCCTTCAACATCAACCGTAAAGCCGTTTTCTGCTCCAAGTTCCTGAGTAAGTTCAAGCGGATAACCGAAAGTTTCATAAAGATTATAGGCAACCTTTCCGCTGATGATTTTCTTCGGATTCTTCATAAGGTTCGGAAGAAGCTTCTGGAATTCTGCCTCTCCTTTTTTAAGAGTAAGGCGGAACTTTTCTTCTTCTGCAGTAAGTTCATCAAAAACACGCTTTGAATTTTCCCCGAGTTCAGGATATGCATTCTTAAAGTTTTCGATTACAACGGCAGCAATTTCTGAAAGGAATGCCCTGTCAATTCCGAGTTTCATTCCGTGACGAACTGCACGGCGGATAAGGCGGCGGAGGACATAACCTGCACCAACACGGGCCGGGCTTACTCCCCTCTGGTCTCCGAGAATAAAAACAGAAGCGCGTGTGTGGTCAGAGATGATGCGCACGCTCTTGTCTTTTTCTTCGTCAGTGCCGTATTTATATGAAGCAAGTGCTTCTATTTTATTGATAATCGGCTGGAAAACTTCCGTAAGGTAAACGCTTGTCTTTCCCTGAAGAATACAGTTTGTGCGCTCAAGACCCATACCGGTGTCAACGTTCTTCTTTGGAAGCGGAACGAGAGTCTTTTCGTCTACGCGGTTATACTGCATGAAGACGTTGTTCCAGATTTCCATCCAGTTTGCGCTGTCTGTTCCCTTATTTGAACCGGCCGGAGGAAGTCCTTCTCCAACCCAGTAGAAGATTTCTGTATCAGGACCGCACGGACCTGTCGGACCTGCTGCCCACCAGTTGTCGCTTGCAGGAAGATATGCAATTCTGTCTTCAGGCATTCCGTTTTCTTTCCAGATGGAAGCGGCTTCTTCGTCACGCGGAGCATTTTCGTCTCCTGCAAAAACAGTAACACTTATCTTTCTCGGATCAAGGGCAAGCCAGTCTTTTCCGGTAAGGAATTCATAACTGAAGGCAATTGACTCTTTCTTAAAATAATCACCAAGCGACCAGTTACCGAGCATTTCGAAACACGTAAGGTGACTCGGATCTCCAACTTCGTCAATATCGCCTGTGCGGATACATTTCTGATAATCTGTAAGGCGTGTTCCGGCAGGATGTTTTTCTCCCAGAAGATACGGAACCAGCGGATGCATTCCGGCTGTGGTAAAAAGCACGGAAGGGTCGTTTTCGGGAATCAGGCTCTGTCCTGAAATCTCAGCATGATTTTTGCTCTTAAAAAATTCGATATACTTAGAGCGTAATTCATTTGCAGTCATAATGCGCTATCGTAACATTTTTTTTATTTATCTTCAATATAAAATAAGAGCAGCGGGGAAAGTGTTCCCAGTCCGAATGCTATCTTCCCGCTTTCTTTTTGCCCGTCATTCCGTTTTTTACCGCAAATTTTCCGCAGATGATTAGTCTTTGTACACTTTCCCAGCTGCTCTTATTTTTATCTATAATCCTTTTAAATTTAGCTTTGTTAAAACAAAACACATAATGCGGGAAGAAAATATTTACCTGCCGGAAACACTCATTTTTCCGCTGTCGCATGTTTAAAAAATATAGCAGCAATACATGCAACGCGGAGGAAACTTTGTGGACCGGGAAAACGCTCAATTCTGCGCATGACGCGTAAGCGGCATGAACATGGTTTCCATGCGCAGAATTGTGCGTAGCGACGATATCGAGCGGTTTCACGGTTCACAAAGTTTCCGGCAGCGTTACATATATTGCTGCTGCCGTCCTTATTAACGTGTTCCTTTGTCGTAGGGGATGCCTTCCGCTTTTGGTGCACGTGATTTTTTAGACGTAAACGCCAGAACCACAAGCGAAATGATATACGGAAGCGTCTTGTAAACTTCACCCGGGACAAGATGTACCAGGAAGTCAAAACCTGTATAGGTATCTGCAACTGCGCGGAATACTCCGAAAATGAGTGCCGAAAGTGCAATATTTATCGGCTTCCACTGTCCAAAAATCATAACTGCAAGGGCAAGGAATCCTGCTCCGGCTACTCCGTAAATAAAGTCCCACTGGCTGTTTACTGCACTGACATAGATGATTCCTCCGATACCGCCGCAGAAGCCCGAAATAAGAACTCCTGCATAGCGCATCCTGTATACGTTGATTCCTACGCTGTCTGCTGCCTGAGGATGTTCACCGCATGCCATAAGGCGAAGTCCGAACTTTGTCTTATACAGGACTATAACCGCAGCTGCAAGAAGTAGCATCATTATTACCGTGTACCAGCTGAATTCAACTCCGCCGATTCTAAGGACAAATGCCTTACGTGTTTCGATGTACGAAAGAATTGCAGAAGGATCAGCACCGCCGCTTCTGGCATTATTAAAAGACTTTACGATAACTGTAGCCGCAGCCGTTGCAAGCATGTTCATGGCTGTACCTACAAGAGTCTGATCGGCCTTAAAGTTAACGGCGGCAACTGCAAGGAAAAGCGAAAAGAGCATTCCTGCAAGCGCACTTACCGATATCGTAAGAAGAATCGTAACAAAGGCATTGGTTCCCGGAGGAAGTGCGTACAGAATGAATGCACCGCCGAGAGCACCAAAAACCATTGTTCCTTCAAGACCAAGGTTTATTACACCGGAACGCTCTGAATACATTCCGCCGATTGCAACAAAGA
>JAGABO010000211.1 GCA_017614655.1 Treponema sp.
ATGACGCTTGCTTCCAAAGTTGCAAAGCAGAAGAGTAAGCCTCAGGAAACGGCTCCTAAGACAGAGGAAAAGCCGAAAGAAGAAGAAAACGCTTCTTCTTAAAAACACTTTAGAGGTAATGTTATGCCTAAGATGAAAACAAAGAAGTCAGCTGCAAAACGCTACTCCTTGACTGGTACTGGAAAAGTAAAGTACAAGAAAATGAATCTCCGCCATATCCTGACGAAGAGATCTTCTAAGCGCAAGATGCACCTGCGCGAAGCCGGAATTCTTTCTGAAGATTCAGCAAGAAGAATCCGCAAGCAGATGCTTCCATACGGTTGATTATAAGGAGTTAAGAAATGTCTAGAGCAATAGATGGAACAAAACGCAAGAATCGCCGTGCAAAAATCCTTAAGCTCGCTAAGGGTTTCTACGGAGACAGAAAGTCTAACTACAAGCCTGCAAAAGATGCAGTTGTAAAGGCACTTGACCATGCTTATTCCGGACGCCGTGAAAAGAAGCGTGATTACAGAAAGCTTTGGATTGCCCGTATCAGCGCTGCTGTTCGTGCAGAAGAACTTACATACAGCCGCTTCATCAACGGTCTTTCAAAAGCTGGTGTTACCCTTAACCGCAAGGCACTGAGCAACATGGCTATTGAAGATCCTGTAGCATTCAAGGCAGTTGTAGACGTAGCAAAGAAAGCACTCCAGGGTTAAGCCTATGATTTCACTCGATCAGGTTCTCCTGCTTCAGGAAAAAGTTGAGACTGCCGTACAGAAGATTACCGCCCTGTCGGAAAACAATGCACGGCTTGAATCTGAAAACGATGCTTTACGTAGCAAATGCGCAGAGCTTTCAAAAGCGTTGGAAGAAAAGACGGAGTTAGTCAAAACTTTTGAAAATCAGCAGAACAGGATCGAGTCAGGCATTCTTAACGCACTCGAAAAACTCGACAGCGTGGAGAATGCCCTGCTTGACTCAAAGTCAGGCACAAAAGAAGATGCAGCAACGCTGGCTGCAGAAAAAAATTCCCTTCTTAACGAAGCACAGAGAGTTCACAGAGAAGTTCCCGAAGAACAGAAAACTCTGGAAGAACCGGTTTCCGATAACACATCAGGACAAAACGAAGATACAGTTCCCGAAATAACAGTTCCGGTTGCAGAAGATTCACAGGAAACAGAACTTTACGAAGAAAACGCAGAATCTGATTCTTACGAAGAGACTCAGGTAAACGGAGACTTCGATATTTTCTAGAAACTATGGGTCAGCTCAAGATAAACCTGCTTGGAACATCCTTTTCGATTCAGGCAAAGGCAGAAGACGACTACCTTAAAAAACTCCTCTCCTACTACAGAGAAATAACTCAGACAATTCACTCAGGCGGAAATCTTTCTGATCCTCTTCAGATAAGCATACTTGCAGGAATAACTCTGGTAGACGAACTTTACAAACAGAAACAGAAAACTGCAGCCTTTAAAGAATCCGTTACCGAAGAAAGTGAAAACGAGTTAAAGGCCGAACGCATAACGGCTCAGCTCATAGACCGCATAACACAGGTTCTTGATGAATAAAACACGCATTTTTGTTGATGCAGACAGCTGCCCTTCTTCTGTAAGAAACGTAATTCTTAACAAGGCTGCAGAAAAGAGTCTTGAAGTAATTTTTGCCGCAAACAGAAATATTCCTTTCGATTTCGAAAACCCGCTTTTTAAAATGAAAATATGTCCTTCCGGAAAAGACAGCGCAGACAGCTTTATAGAAAATGAATCATCACAAAAAGACATCATCATTACAAGAGATATTCTTCTTGCAGGAAGACTTCTTAAAAAAAACAAAACTGTAATAAATGACAGGGGAACACGTTTTACAGAAAAAAACATAAGCCGTTTTCTTGAAGAACGCGAATTAAGCTTACAGATGGAAGCACTCGGCCTTCATAAAGGAAAAAGTAGAAAAGTTTTTGGAGAAAAAGAATTAAGCAGTTTTAAAGAATGTTTTTTCCGCGAACTGGAAGCAGTCCTTATACATTCTTAATTGATTCATTGATGTCTTCAAGACGGTCTTTAATCTGCATAAAAGCTTCGACAAGTTCCGGATCAAACTGTTTTCCGCTCTCTGACTGAATTTCTTTGAAAGTATCTTCTGCTGTCCACTCACCTTTATAACATCTTTTGTGACGTAGAGCATCATAAACATCTGCAAGGGCAACAATGCGGGCAGAAAGAGGAATGTCGCTTCCGCAGAGAGGCTTCTCTATTTCGTGAGGCATTTTTGTTTCAGGAATATACTGCATGTAGTCAAAGTTTCCGGGGTAACCTCTGTTTCCGCCGTCCCAGCGGTCATGATGATGAAGGCATACGTCACGAACCATTTCATCAATTTCGTTTTCTAAGGGTGAGAAAATCTGGGCGCCGACACAGGTGTGTCCCTTCATTATATCGCGTTCATCATCAGTAAGGATTCCCTGCTTTTTAAGAATATAGTCTGGAACTGCAACTTTTCCGACGTCATGACATCGGGCAGCAAGACGAAGATTATCGCGAAACTTCTCGCGCTCTTTTAAAGGTATATTTCTGTTTACTGCGTAGCGGTCATAGATTTCGATTGCAAAACTTGAAACACGTTCTACGTGAGCACCAGTCTCCCTCGGATCGCGGAATCCTGCCATACGGATAAGTCTGTCTATGTTAAGTCGGGTAAGATAGGCATATTCATAAATGCTTCCGACTTTAGCTGCAAACTGAGAAATACAGTATTCATCATCCTTGTCGAACGGAATGATGTTACCGTTTTCGTCCTGAGCGTTGATAATCTGAATGACACCGAGCACTTTTTCGTTGGTTGCAATAATCGGTATAGTGAGCATTGAATGAGTTTTGTAACCGGAGACAGCATCAGCAGACCCGTTAAACTCAAAAGGCCTTTTTACAGAATTGCCGTTTTCATCAGTTATAAATTCTTCAAGATTATAAACATCAGGTATGTTAAGTATTTTCTTAGAAACCGCACAGTAACCGGAAATTGACTTTGTTGTTGGCACAAAAGAAAAAGCTGTATAGGCAAGTTTTTCGCCGGGTGCAAGCCGTGACTGAATAGTATCGTTCTGGCTGTAACGGATTTTTAAGAGATTTTCCTTTGAATCATATTCATAAATAGAACCGGCATCTGCACTTACAATTTCACGTGCACAGGAGAGAACGTTTTCAAGAAGAACGTCTAAGTCACGAATCTGCCTCAGGCGCTGTTCCATTTTTATAATCTGTTCAAGCTTATTTACATTAGGTTCCTTGCCAGCCATACTTACAGATATTATAAGACAAAAATAATCGTTTTACAAGCAGAGCAGAAACTATGAATATGAATTACGGTCTCTTGTAAATAAGACTAAAGTAAAGTGGACCTGCTCCGAGTGAAGTGTCCGGTAAAATATGAAGTCCGTGTTCCGTTTTTTCTGCTGCCTTAAACAGGCTGATTATTTTTTCTTTTGCACTCAGTGAACTTTCATGATTAAATGATACATCAGTTAACTGACCGGAAAAACGCGAAATATTTTCTTCTAAATGGCAGAGCATTTTTTCGTGAGGAACCTTTTCTGCATCAGTAAATTTTTTAAGCAGCTTTTCTACAGTTCCGTCGTTTTCTTTTTCTGCAAGAGCACAGGTAGAATAAAGAAGGAAGCCGCCTTTTTTTAAAAGCCTCCACGCACCGGAAAGAAGAGCCCACTGCTCCATGGAAATTGTCTTTATCCGCGAAGGAGTCCATTCACAAAGATACTTCGGACTGTTTAATACATGCCGCTCACTTGAACATGGAACATCAAGCAGAATTGAATCAAAGTTTTCGGTTTCCCGCCTGCACCACACTGCCCCGTCAGAACACGAAATTTTTGTAGAATCAGAAAGGGATGGCGGAAGTGTATCTTTTACAACCTTTACAAGCCTTTCTTTTCTCTGGGGAGAACGTTCATTTGAATAAAGCACGGATTCTTTCTCTCTTGTTCCCGAAAGGATGAGAGTCTTTCCGCCGGGAGCTGCACAGAGGTCCAAAAGTTTTTCTGCATTTTTTACGGGAAGACAAAGGGCAGAACAGATACTTCCCGGATCCAGAAAATATTTTTCAAGGCTGCATTCATCAGAAGAAAAATCTACGGAAAAATAAACCGTATCTTTTTTGAGGGCATCTTTTAATGATGACCACCTTGTTCCATATTGCTGCGAATAATAAAGTTCAAAAGCTTCTTCGCCCGAAACCGTACCTTTCTTTTTTGAAGCCATAGTCAGTTAAAAATTCTCCCTGTAAAAATCAAGCCCCTGTCTGTAAGAAGCCTTAAAATCATATAGCCTCTTTTTCTTCGAAACACTTTCTGCAGTTATAACTTTAAGTTTTCCTTTATCATCAGTTTTAAAGCAGAGAATCCCCTTCTGAATTTTAAAAGCAAGAACTCTTTTTTCTGCATCATGAAGCAGCTTAGAAAACTGAACATCCTTTTCTGCCTTTTTTAAAAGCGCGCGGGCTGCAGAAGAAAAACGCTTTTCACTGAGCATTATAACATCAACACCGGCTTCGAGAGCCATAACGGAAACCTTATCCGGAGGAAAGCCGTTTTTTTCCAGGGCTGCCATAAAGATGTCATCACTTATTACAAGGCCTTTAAAACAAAACTTATTCTTAAGAAAGTCTTTAATCCAGACTGAACTTAAACACGAAGGGACACCGGAATCAACACTGGAAACTCGCGCGTGGCTCATTAGAACTGCATCAGGAGAAGAAGTCAAAACAAACATAAAGGGAATAAGGGAAGTTTTCGCAAGTTCATTAAAAGAAAGTTCAATTTCGGGAAGCCCTGTATGAGGATCAGTTCCGGCATTTCCGGGAAAGTGCTTTGCAACAGGAGCTACTCCATGTTTTTTAAAGGCCGCAATTTCTACAATCGAAAATGCAACAGTCTCCGGAACCGAACCAAAGCTCCTTGTTTCCAGAAAAACTTCATTTTCGCCGTTAAGCGGTTCTGCAACCGGAGAAAGATTCATGTGAAAACCAAGGGAA
>JAGABO010000022.1 GCA_017614655.1 Treponema sp.
AAACAGGCCGCAGCTGGAATTATGAAGAACTTAACGCAGAGGCAAATAAACTCGCTGCTGCCTTAAGAAAAAGCGGAGTAGGGCACAATGATGTAGTTATGTCTGCCCTCAGAAACTGCCCGGAATTTGCATCAGCATACATAGGGCCAAGAAAAACCGGAGCAATACTTCTTGAATCAAATTACAATCTTGCACCGGGAGAGATGGCTCTTCTTTTTGAACACAACCGGCCGAAGGTTCTGCTTTTTTCTGCTGACATCTGTATAACTGTGCAGACTGCTTTAAGGCTTTCTTCATTTAAACCGGAGCTTCTTGTTCTGTGCGACAACATGGAAAGAATTCCTCTTCCGGCAAACTGCATTTCCTATGAACAGTTTACAGACGGCATGAGTTCAGAAGATGTTTTTCCTCTGGTAAGGCCGCACATCTATGACGAAGTGCTACGGCTCTGTACTTCGGGAACAACTGCACTTCCTAAATCAGTTCCGATTAATGATATAAACGAAGTCTTAAGTGCACATGACGTCATCATGCAGTATCCGCTTAACAGAAACGACCGCACCCTTAACATGACTCCGTGGTTTCATAGAGGCGGCTGTCACTGTGCAGGTCCGAGTGCAGCTTTTTATGCTGGAGCCTGTGTTGTAGTTGCAAGAAAGTTCAACCCGCGTAAAGTTCTGGACTGGGTTAAAGAATACGGACTTACTTTTTTAATCGGTTCGCCGTCAAATCTTGAACTTCTTTCGCGTGCGCAGGAATTCGAGGCACGTAATCTTTCTTCGCTGCATGGAATTGTTACAATGGGTGCGCCTCTTTCCAGAATGGACTGCATCAGGTATGCAAATACACTTACTCCGAAAATATTCAACGGCTATGGAACTACCGAAACTTTCTGGAATGCATTTCTTCGTCCGTATGATTTGCCTGAACTTGCCGGAACAGTCGGTTCAAGCTGTATTGATGATGAAGTGCGCGTCGTTGGCTTTAGTGATGACCGCCGTGCTGAACCTGATGAAATGGTTCCTCATGACCGCATGACGGAAGGTGAAATCATCGTTAAGGCTCCGGCAAAAACTTCATATTCATATTACGACAACAAGGAAGCAGAAAAAGACCGTTACTACAAAGGCTGGTATTATACCGGCGATACGGGAACCTGGGACGAAAACTGGGTTGTAACAGTCCGCGGCAGAAAAGACGATATGATGGTTGTAAGCGGAGAAAATATTTATCCGTCTCAGATAGAAGATGCCCTTAATGAATATGATAAAATTGCTGACTGCATCGTTACTTCCGTTCCGGATAAAATTCGCGGAGAAGTGATAGCCGCTTATTGTGTTCCTGCTGATCCGTCACTTACGATTCAGGATATCGCTTATTTCTGTATAAAAAGCCCCATGCTTTCGAAATATAAAAGGCCGCGCTACTTTGCGCTGGTTAAAGAAATTCCGCACACTTCTACAGGAAAAAAACTGCATCGTGTTATGAAGGAACGTGCCGTTAAAGATTTAGAAACTGGTTTTTTAAGAAGGAGTTAATATGTCAAGTTTGTATCAGGATTATCTTGTTGAACCAAGAACTTTTAGTGATTACGAAGATTTTAAGAAGAACTGCCGCCTTAAGACAAAGAAGGATTTTAATTTTGCTTATGATGTTATAGACAGATATGCCGAAGAGTTTCCTGGAAAGCGTGCTCTTGTCTGGATAAACGACTGTAATGAAGAAAAGATTTTTACATTTGATGATATTTCTGCTGAATCAAAGCGTGCTGCCGTATGGCTTACTTCTAAAGGAATAAAGAAGGGCGACACCGTAATGCTCGTCCTTCGCAGAAGATGGGAATGGTGGGTTCTTATGCCGGCACTTCACAGAATCGGTGCGATTGCAATTCCTGCAACAGATCAGCTCCTTGAATCAGATATTGAATACAGAACAAACGCAGCCGGAATCAAAATGATTATTGCCTATGAAAATCCGATTGTTCAGGGCGAAATAGAAAAAGCAATGCCCAATTCTCCTTCGGTAAAATATCTTGTAACTGTCGGAGAAAAACGCGAAGGCTGGATTTCTTTCCACGGTGAATACGAAAACTGTAAAGCAGAATTTCCTAAGCCGCAGGGAGAAGCTGCCGTTCATAATGAAGATCCGATGCTGCTTTATTTTACCTCGGGAACTTCGGGCTATCCGAAGATGGTACTTCAGAATTATGATTATCCGATCGGACACATCATGACTGCAAGATACTGGCACGGTGTCGTAGAAGACGGGCTTCATCTTACAATAGCAGAAACCGGCTGGGCAAAAGCAACGTGGGGTAAACTCTACGGACAGTGGCTCTGCGGAACTGCACTTTTTGTTTATGACATGAACATGTTTAAGCCTGCAAGAATGCTCGAGATGATTTCTAAGTACGGACTGACAACTTTCTGTGCACCTCCGACAGTGTACCGCTATCTTGTGCGTCAGGATTTAAGCAAATATGATTTATCAAAATGCGTGCGTTTTACAACTGCCGGTGAAGCTTTAAACGGCGAAGTTTATAACAAGTGGCTCGAAAAAACCGGAAAGAAAATTTACGAAGGTTACGGCCAGACAGAATCAACAATCATCTGCGGAAACTTTATGGATACACCGGTTCATCCGGGCTCAATGGGAAAACCGAATCCGCTTTATGATGTAGAAATTCTTGATGACGAAAACAATCCTGTTCCAAACGGCGAAGTAGGAGAGCTGTGCATTCATGTAGAAAAGGCCCATCCGTTCGGACTTCTTATCGGTTACTACAAGAACGAAGAGCTTACTGCAAAAACTTTTAACGGCAATATTTATCACACCGGAGATAACGTCTACATGGATGATGAGGGCTATGTCTGGTTTGTAGGCCGCACTGATGACATCATCAAGACTGCAGGCTATCGCGTAAGTCCTTTTGAAGTTGAATCAATTCTTCAGAAGCATCCTTCCGTCATGGAATGTGCCGTTACCGGAATTAAGGATTCCCTGCGCGGCATGGCAATAAAGGCAACCATTGTGCTGAGTCCTTCTTATGCAAGCAAAGACTTAAAGGCAGTAGAAACAGAACTTTCTACTTTTGCACGTGAAAATACTGCCATGTATAAGGTTCCGCGTGTTTTTGAATTCGTAAGCGAGCTTCCGAAAACAATAAGCGGAAAAATCAAGCGCAACACTATCCGCGAAAAGGACAATTCGTAATGAACGCTTCAACAGAAAATAACTGTCTTATAGAAGACGGCAGGGCTTTTAAGTCAAGAAGAAAAATCAGCTTCGGGCAGTGCGGTCCGGACGGTAAGTTAAAGCTTTCCGAA
>JAGABO010000212.1 GCA_017614655.1 Treponema sp.
AAGTTCCTGAAGTTTTGCAATTTCTTCCATAATATAAACCTCTTTTCTATTATAAAGATTTAAGCTGATTTTGTCATAAAAAATAAAGGGCATCGTTTAAAACAAAAAAGCCGGCAGTGAAGAGAGCTTCATTGCCGGCATGTAAGTTACGAATTGATTAAATTAAAGGCCTTTAAGTGCATTAATTGCTTCAATTACATACTGATTGCTTCCGCTGTAAGAGAGTGAAGAAGGATTTGATGCATCAAGAGCAACGACATCATTAAAACCTGTAATTTTATCTTTGCCTTTGCTGTTTACAATAGCTCCATCAGGAGCAACCTTTGCAAGAACAATACAGTCTGTTACGGTCACAGTATTATCTACACGACCGACAAGTCCGCCAAAATATTCATACGGATTGCTGTAATAGGTATTGCCGTTAACATCAAGTGCAATATTGCCGCGGTTTCTGGCAATTTCTGAACCAACGGCACCGATAAATACACAGTTCTGAATCACTGTATTATCACCGGTAATAATTCCGATAAGTCCGCCAAAGCGGTCATCATCGTGTCCGTCATGAGTTAACTTAGGAACAGTCTGTTCTTCATCCCACCAGAGTTTTTCTTTTGTAGAACTATCTGTTGCCTGAGCGCCTGGTTCAACGTTTTTATTGATAACACAGGCATCAACAAGAGTTACATTTTTAATGACAGCAGATTTTGCATTGCCAATAAATCCAAGTCCCTGGTGTCCCTGATAGATGTAAAGTCCTTTGATTACCTTGCCGTTTCCGTCAAAGGTTCCTTCAAAAGGATTTGACATATTACCGATACTGTCAAAATTAACAAGTCCGGCAGCCGGTGTTGCATCTGTTCCTTCTTCTGGGACTGCAAATCCTGAACCAAGAACAGAATTGTTGATTGTAATATCGTTAGCAACAGTGAAAGTGTAACCTGCAAGAGAGTTTCCGCCGTTTACGATTTGTGAAAGATTCTGAAGACCTGCAGCGTCAGTAATTGTGTAAGACTTAACGCCGCTCTTTAAGCCATTTTTAATGTCTGCAGAAGCAGTTTCTCCACCGTTACCGCCGTTTTCTCCGCCATTGTTACCACTGCTTCCGTAAGCTGCATCAAGGGCATCGCGCATTGCGTGGCGAAGGTGACCTGCATTTGTGTCGTCTTCATAAACCCAGGCCATTGCTCCGCCTAAGCCTTTGGATTTTGCCCAGTTAATCTTAATCTGGATTGTAGCCGGATCATCATAGAAGAAGAGGAAAGGATAAGTATTTGTAGTCGGTTTTCTCCAGTTATCTGAGCGGGTTCCGATGTAGTAAGCAACAGCCCCTTCCTGATTATCTCCTGTTACATAGCCTGCATCTGTAAGTGCTTTTCCGCTTGTATAGGCATAAATCTTTTTAAATCCGTCTTCCTGTCCGTAATAGCCGGCTGCAAGACCAGTTTTGTTTCCTGCATAAATGTTTTCTGCAGTATAGCCCTCATCAATTCTGTAGCCGATTCCGTAGAAAGGAAGACCAATGATAACTTTTTTTGCACCAACAATTGCAGTATAGGCATTTACAGTGTCTTTTGTTAACTTGAAGTTTCCGTTGTAGCCGATGTATGGATCTTCTCCTTCATCTTTATCTCCGCGGCTTGAATAGTCAAAGTCGTAGGTCATTACGTTTACAAGATCAAGGGTTTTAAGCATTTCTTTAATGCCGGCATTTCCATAGAAAGAACTTCCTGTCTGGGCTGCAATTGTGTAAATCTTGCTGTTGTTTGTAAGACGCTTTATGTCGGCAACGAATGTCGGGTAAATAGGGTTGTAGGTTTCGTAGCTTCCAAAATATTCCCAGTCAAAGTCAATTCCGTCTACACCGGATGTGTTAACGAAATCTGCAATGTTTTCAACAAGATCATCGTACAGATTGCTGTTAAGGACTGCACTTGCATTCTTTGAACCTGTGTCACCGCCGCCGTAAGAAATAAGAACCTTTACGTTAGGATGTTTGCTCTTGAAGCTGCTGATGCTTTCTTTTAAGCCGGAAAGATCTGTATCATCATCATACATAAGCTCAGTGCTGTTTGCTTCATGCTGAAGGAAGGCAATGCACACGTGGGTAAAAAGGTCTGCTTCGCTGTCATCAATTGATTCAAGATCATAAGCGTAGATAAGGCTTACAGGACCATCAGTATTTGTTCCATTGCCCTGCTGGCCGCCGTTACCGCCATTACCGCCGTTTCCACCATTACCGCCGTTGCCTCCAGATTGGCTGGTATTTGTGTTTTCATCTGGATTTGAAGAGGTGTCGCAGGCTGCAAGGAAAATTGCTGCAACTGCAATCAACATGAATTTAAAAAGTTTTTTCATATTCATCTCCGTAAAAAAAGTATACTCCTCATATTCTAACACGTTATTTCTGCATGTCAAATGTTGGAGGGAAACTGTTATTCTGCTATACAGGAGTTGCGTATTGTAAGTGAAGGTTCAATGAGGATTTCTTTTTGAACTGGTTCTTTTTTTATGAGGCTTAGGGCGGTTTTAATAATTTCTCCGCCGAATGTGCGGAAGTTGCAGCCGACTGTAGTAAGAGAAGGGTTTAACAGAGAAGATAAATATGTATTTCCAAAACTGATGACGCTTATGTCCTGTGGAATACGCAGGTTGTGTTCATGTATCGATCGGATGATGCCGGCCGCGCTTATATCATTTACGGCAATTACGGCATCGGGGTGGGAATCTTTTTTAAGAATCTCGTTCATTGATTCATAGCCGCCGTCTTCGTCGTAGCGTTCATTTTGTATATCGAATTCCGGAAAATATTCAAGATGATGTTTTTTAAGCAGCTTTTTAAAAACAGTACGCATCGTATTTGTAGAAGCAACGGTTGAACTTCCTCCGGCAAAAGCAATCTTTTTTATGTGGCTGTTTTTTGTTAAAAAGTCCATAACAAGATTCATTACTTTTTCCATGTTGATGAGTATGCTTGTGCAGTTTGTGCCGCTTAAATGTCCGACAGTTACAACAGGAATTGATTGTGAAATTCTAGTGATTTTCTGTGCGAATTCTGAATCAGTTTTTAATTCATCACAGGCACCGCCGATAAGAATAATGGCATCAACTTTCTGCTGAACTAATTTATCGATAAGCGTAAACTCATTCAGTCGGTCAGAAAAACTATTGCAGAGCATAAGGCTGTAACCGGCTTCGAGAGCTGACTGTTCACAGTTTACAAACAGAGTTGAATAAAACGGATTCCTGATATCAGCAGTAAGAATGCCTATTAAATTAGAGTGCGAATTTATTAATCCGCGCGCAAGGATATTCGGCTTAAAGTTATATTTTTTGATTACACGCTTTACTTCGATTTCTTTTTCTTTATTGACTCTGGCATTTCCCGTGAGAACTCTGGAGACTGTAGAAATGGAAACACCGGCTTCTTTTGCGATGTCAACTATAGTAACGTTTTTTGACAAAACAATATCCTCGTGTTCTTTATACAATGTATGATAAAAAAAAACAAGAAAACGTTTTCGCGATGACTAAAGTTCAATATGTACGTTAAGGCCTGTGCCTGTAAACTGAAGTTTTGAAATAAGCGGATCTTTTGAATCAGAAGTTTTCTTATGAGGCCACGGAACAATCATTCCGCTGAAGGTTCCGATTGCGGCACCCGTAAGAACATCAGAAAGAAAATGTTTTCCTGCGTAGAGGCGGCATGCTCCGGTACCGGCTGCACATGCGATACCGGCGGCCATTGCGTAAACACCCCAGCCCTGACATTCAACATATCCGTCAAGAAGAAGCGTACTGAAAAATGCAATTCCGCAGAAAGCTGCCGAGGTGTGGCCAGAAGGAAAAGAATTCCAGCGGTCATCAATCAAATCATCAGTGAGGGCACTTTCTTCGAAATACATGTAGGGGCGCGTACGGGCAATGTTGTCCTTGAGCGTGTTAAGGATTGCGTATGTTAATAGAAGAGACTCGCTGTACATAACGCAAACGGTTGTCCAGCGGTCAGGATTTTTGATATCAGCAGCGATAAAAAGACCGGGAAGAAGAAGGTCTGCTGCCATAAAAACATTGGTTATTTTATCATAAGTTTTATTGTAAGGCTGTGCGAGTACAGAATCAAAAGCGTTTATATCACCCTTGTTCAGAAAGTTTCCGTCCCATGCATCTGCAGGCTTATCCAGAAGAAAATGTTCTGCTGCATCATAAGCGGCAAGAGTTCCAAGCACGACTGCATCGCACGGGAAGGAAACTTCGTAAGGTTCAGCATCCTCCGGCTTACAGAAAGCCGAAGGTGCAGTAAAAAGGAATGTCAACAGAAGAAAAAGAAATCTTTTCATTCCTTAAGTTTAGTCTATCTTTGACATGTCGGCAATGTCTGCTTCGTAGTCAACGCCTTCTACGTCAAAACCGTTGATGGCAAGGAAGTCGTGGCGGATTCCTGCAATGTCTACAGTCTGTTCAAGGTTTTCTTCGCTGACTGTCGGCATGATTCTATCAATTTCTGCCTGAACGTCTGCTTCGAGTTCCCAATCATCCATGCGGATGCGGTTCTCTGAATCAACCGGAACTTTGCCTGCGCCGTTATTGTCGCCGGTGTAGAGGCGCTCTGCAAAAAGACGCTCCATCTGTTCGATACAGCCTTCATGAGTTCCCTTGGCCTTCATTACCTTAAAGAGAACGCCGAGGTACTGTGTAATAATCGGAATGACTGAGCTTGAACGTGTGATGAGTCCCTTGTTTACGGAAACGTAAGCTGCACCACCGATTTCCTTAAGGCTTGAGTCGATGTTGTGTGCGCGCTTTTCGAGATCTTTCTTTGCTTCTCCGATAGTACCGTCGCGGTAAATTGCGTGGCTTAAAGAAGGTCCGATGTATGAGTAGGCAAGCGTACGGCATCCTTCTGCAAGAACGCCTGCTTCCTTAAGCTGCTTGATCCAGCGCTCCCAGTCTTCGCCGCCCATTACTTTTACGGTGTTCGGGATTTCGTCTCCGGCGGCCGGTTCTGTAGAAGCCTGAGTGATTTTTCCGCTCATCATGTCCAGGGAAGCACCTGAGTAAACCTGACCGATCGGCTTGATTACTGATTTATAGAGGACTTTTGTGTCCGGGTCTGTGCGTACCGGGCTTGCAAGTGAGTAGATGATAAGGTCTACTTTTGTGTTCCATTCCTTAATCTGATTGATGATTGTCTGGCGTGTTTCGTCTGCGTATGCATCTGCGTTGAATGTTGCTGTCTTGAGTCCGGCAGCCTTTGCTTCACGGTCGAATGCAAGGTTGTTGTACCAGCCCGGAGTTCCGCCTTTCTTTTCTGAAGCTTCTTTTTCGAAGCTTACACCGATAGTGTCGGCACCGTATTCAAATGCAGCAGCTATGCGGCTTGCAAGTCCGTAACCGGTAGAGCATCCTACAACAAGAACTGTCTTAGGACCTTTTCCGCCTTCTGCGAGAGTCTTTGTTCCGCGTTTTGCTTTCTGTGATTTTACATAGTTAATCTGATTTACAGTTTCTTTTGCACAGCCGATCGGATGTGCGTTAATGCAGATGTTGCTGCGAATCATCGGTTTAATTACTGCCATTTTATTCTCCGTGAAAAAAGTAGATTCTAAACTTTATATCAGTTTGACACATTTTGCAATAGTGTCATGCACGAATTGGAGGAGGTGAGGAGTGAAGGGGATGTGGGGACGGGCGTTTGCGGGGCTGGCAGTGCCTAAAAACAAGACTAAAGCATCAGCCGCCGCGGTTTGCATCCATGTATTCAAAGAGGGC
>JAGABO010000213.1 GCA_017614655.1 Treponema sp.
AAATCTGTTTCTTCAAGTCCTTTTGAATCTTTTGCAGTTCCGCTTATCGAAATTATTTTGTTAACCTGAACTCCGGCTGCCGATGTATCTGCATCATTCGGTGAGCTGATTACAACTTCCGGCGGTGTAATGTCTACAGAAATCGTTCCTACAACAACAGTCTGGCTGTTTCCTTCTTCGGCATCGTCCGTTACGGTTGCAGTTACGTTAATCGGCTGGTCTGCTGTAAGTCCCGTAAATACATTTGCGTTGATTGTTGCAGTCCATTCTGCTCCGAGTGCTGAATCCGAAGATGTCGGCGTAAACGAAACAGTTCCGTAGACAGTGCTGTCCTTTGTTATCTTCTTGCCGTTTACTTCGAGTTCAATGCTCTTGATTCCGGCAGAAGGCTTTACGTCCGTAACTGTTCCGAAAATTTCTACAGCCCTCGTTCCGTTTGTATATGTTGTTGATGAATAGAACCTTTCATCAGAAACGATTTCCGGAACCTTAATGTCTACGTTTAATGAAAATGCAGGAATACCGTCATCTTCTCCGGCAGTTCCTCCGTTCCATCCGTTTCCGTCAGAAGAAGAACCGTAGTTTACATCAAGAGTGTCTGCCCTTGCGTTTCCTACATTGTCTACTGCAACAAGAACAAGATAATTGTTTCCTTCTTTAAAGTTACTTATTGAAGTTTTAAAGTTGCTTTCTACGTTACGGAAAGTAACGTAAGTATTTCCCTGATCGTCTTTTTCTTTATAGAATACGCGTCTTGTTTCTGTTTCTGTAAGCGGATAGAATACCCTTGCATTTTCGTCCGTAAGATAATTCTGTTCAAAAGCAAGAACGGCATCTTCATCCGGCTCTGAATCAAAGAAGCGGTACCAGATTTCTTTTAGTCCCGAACCTTCGTCAAGGAAGTTTCCGCGGATTTTAACGGTCTCGCTTTTTCCGTAAGTTCCGGCTGCATATTTACCGCCGACATCCTTATCGAGGCTGTTGTTCCACTGCGGCTGCTGTGCGAGGGCGCTTCCGTCATTTGCCCTGGCTGTCTTAAAGTCTCCGTTTGCAAGAGACGGATCTTCGTTGTCTGCTTCACCAATGCGGAAAACAATGTCCTTATTATTTGAAGCAGCATAATGTAATCCTTCCGGACCGTTTACATCAAATTCTACAAGTACGTTTCTGTTCTGAACGTTTCCTGCAGCATCCGTAAGTTTAAGTTCAAAGACAACACTGTCTCCGGTAAGGCCAGTTAAATCAATGTTTTCAAAACGCCAGGAACGGGCGTCATTTATGTTTGTATAAATGGTGCTTCCGGCTTTTAAAGAAACGCTTTCGAGTTTTTTATCATCACTTGCAGTTCCTTCAAGAGAGAAAACCGCTTTCTTATTGTTTACGTAATATTTTTTGTAATAACCGTTACCGGCCTCTGCTGCTTCGTAAGAATAATTTCCCGAAAGGCGGCAGCTGTCTACATCAGGAACAGTCTCGTCGTAAGTTACAGAGAAGAATTCTATTTCTGCAGGAACAGAATCATTGCTGCTTACTTCACTTAATCCGATTGCCTTGAACTCACCGTTGCTGTCCGGAGTAAAGCGGACTTTAAATGAACTGATTTCAGTTGTATCTTCTGTAAAGTCGTCGTAGCTCTTCCACTGTGCAGCCGCTATCTGAGATTCTGCTTCATTAAGTTCACTGCTGATTGCAGCTGTAGAATACTTAACTTCCGTTACAGTAAAAGCTTCGTTCTTTAAACTGAATTCAAGATCGCGCACACCATTCTTTGCATCTTCATAAGCTCCGTAAACAGTAAACTCTGTAGTTCCGTTTACATAAACATCGTTGTCCATTTCCTTAAGGACACCTGCGGCTGCAGAAGAAGTATAGAACAGTTTTTCAAAAGTAAGGTTGGACTGAGCCAGAATTGCAAAGAAGTAATCACCTGAATAGCTGATTACATCATTGCTGTCTGTATCATTTCCTTCTATAGTAATCTGATAAAATTTTCCGGCCTTTAAATTTAGTGCATTGTCATTTCCGTTAAGGTTAAACTGATAGCTTTCGCCGCTTATAAGATTTGCTTCGTTGAACGGATCAGTCGTGTAACTTTCTATTTTGTCTGCAAGCGTAACTGTAGAATCAGAAGAAAGGCGGATCATGTCCGAAGAAACTTCTACAGGTTCTTCTTTTGGAAGAAGCGTATCGGGACTTATCTGTGTAAGATAAACTTTTACAGAAGAAGGAACTATTCCCTTCTGATCAAGGCCTTCTTCGATTTTAAAATCAATTGTTCCTTCTACAGGAATTGTCTTAATCTTGTTTTTATCTCTCCCGTGATCTCCGCAGCCTGTTACGGAATATGTCGGGTTTACTGTTGAATTTATAGAAAAGAAGAACATGTCATTTTCTGAAGACACATAATTTTTTTCCTGAATGTCTTCTGCAGAAAGAATTTCCCTTATCCTTTCCTTCTGTTCTTCTGAATATTCATTTCCGGAATACGAGCCGTTAACAATCGATTTGATTACCGACTGATCCGGCACTTCAATTATATTAAGGGATTTCTTTATTGTTGCATTAACCGCATCCTTACTGAATACGCGGCTTGTTTTATTTCCTGTTTCATCCTCTGCGGAAAGAAGCATAAGGTACTTTTTCTGCTTATCCCAGTTTTCATTTGATTCATCCTTGTCTCCGTAAAGAGTCTGGAAGTTTTTTGCAGCATACCATTTTTCTTCGTCATAGCCGGCATCTTCCGGAGTTAAAAGAAGAACCGCAGGATCATATTCTGCAAGCGTGATGTTTACACTGCTGGTCGTAAAATCTGTGTAAGTACTTTTTGGAAGTTCTATTTTTTCTTTTGTATCGTAATCATAAACATCAACTTTAAGTTCCTTTATTCCTTTATCTTCACTAATGTTTCCGAGAAGTTTTACGGAACGTCCGTAAGAAGAAGGAGAACCGGTTGATTCAAATTTATTCGGTTTTTCTGCAAAGAAAAGCGGCGGAGTTGTATCAACTTCAAAATAACGGGTTGAACCGCCCGAGTCATGACCGGCTGCATCAAAGGCATGAACGGTAATATCATACTTTCCGTCCGGAAGAACCTTACGTCCTTCTGTTTCTTCCGAAGTATTTGTTGCAAAAACATACTGCCATGTTTTATCTGATTTAACGACAGCTTCTACATTTTCGTAAAGATAAGAAACATTTGAAGATTCTGCGGATTCTGTTTCTGCGTTACCCTGAGTGCTGCTTTTTAATACAACAGATATCGTAACTTTAACAACGGCCTTATCATCACTCCAGGTTCCGCCTACAAGAACATCACCATTGTTTACGGAACGTGATTCCGGGGTTTCTATTACAAGAACCGGTGCCTGCGTATCAACGGCAGAACCAAGTCCTGAGTCACAGGAAGATGTAAATGCAGAAAGTGAAAAGACAATACATGCAAAACCGGCAGCTTTTTCGAACAGCCGCCTGCCTTTCGATGAAAATATCGGACAAGTAATCTTTTTAAAAAAATTCTTCATTTCTACATCTCCCGTTTAAACCGGCAGTATCATACCCTAAAGCAGAGTGCCGGATATCCCCTCATTCACCCCCAGAACTTTTTTAATTTTGCCGGAAACAGAAGTCCCCGGCAGTTAAGATTTTTTATTAGAATACGCAGGTTCTTAAACCGAGCGATACCGTAAAGACGTACTTCTTTGCATCATCACTTGCGATATCCGACGGAATGAACCAAACCTGCGGCTCAGCGTAAAGTGACCATGTCTTGAACAGGCTAAAGTCATTGAACGTCATGCGCGGGAATTCAACCTGCATAAGAGCAGCAGAAAGAACCTGCGGAACTTTTTCTCCCGTAGCAGAAGATGCACCTGAATCGCTGAAGTAAGAGAAGTTTGCACCAACAGAAACCGTTGCACTAAGCCAGTCAAAGTCACGTCCGAAGAAGTAGCGGAACGGCAGGTAAGCAATCTGTGCAATAATCTTTGCACCGAAGACGTTTCCTCCGAAGCGCAGGTCGGTATGAGGCTGCATGAGAAGGTCAGAAACAAAGTCTCTCTGCTCCTGTGTAAACTGTCCGAAGTTAGCCTGAATCTTAACGGCATTGTCGAATGCAGTAAGACCTACACCTACATTGTAGAGAGTTGCACCCCAGACACTTACATCAAAGTAAAGTCCCTGGATGAAGCCCGGAACTTCATAAGAAGCCTTGTCGCCCTGTCTTAAAGTAAGGCGTACGTTCTTAAGTTCAACATCGTCGGAAGTAAGACCGTCAAACTCGATAACCTGGTTGTAATGTCCGCCTTCTCCCGGAGAAATAAGACGGATTGTCGGAGCCGTTCTGTCTACCTGAACGATTGTGCGTGTTACCGCATTTTCGCCGTTGTACATTTCGGCCTTAACAAGCATAAAGTGATAGCCTGCAGGAATATCAAGGTTTTCTACACGGTACTGCCATGAACCCTTGTCTTTCTTAGAAACCGGTTCATAGGTTTTTCCGTTATCGAAGCTTATGAAAATCTGGCGGACTTTCTTTCCTTCCAGTTCTGCACGGCGTTCACTTAAAAGTTTCTTGTCTTTAAGTTCAAGCTTTTCTGCATCTGTAAGGTTATAACCGGCATTTCCTTTAAGGAGAGGACGGTTCATTGCGAAGTCACCGTAAGAGAAGTTGTCCAAAGTTACCCAAGGTCCGTACGGGCTGTAAACGAAGGTCTGCTCGTCACTAAAGATAGTCTTACCGTTCTTTGTGGTAGCCTTTGCCTTATAACTGTGAACGCCTTCGCTAAGTTCAATCTTTGTTACAACTTCACCTTCTTCTGTCTGAGAAACAACTGCAGGAAGTCCGAACTCTTTCTTGATTCTAAAGTTAAAGTAACCGCTCGAAGAAAGTGTAACCGGTTCGATGTAGTCAGCAGGCTTTCCGTCAAGATAAAGTTCTACTTTTTCTACAGGATCTTCTTTTTCGCTCGAAGCAGTTCCGTAAATGTTGAACTCACCGTTAAGATGTTCGCCGTTAAGAGGATACAGGAGGTCAACCTTTGCAAGAGCTACGTTCTTGTTAAGCTGAATGTTGCGGCTTACACGTGTAACGTTACCTGCAGCATCCGTTCCTGTAAGTTCTATGTTATAGAAGCCGTTTGGAAGTGCGCTGATGTCGAGTACCTGAGAAATGATTTCTGAAGGTTCAAGGTTCCACTTCGAAAGGCGTTCAGAGATTGTCTTGTTCTCGAGAGAGCGGATTGTAATGTAAAGGTTCGTAAGTCCGATGTTATCCGTTGTCTGTCCGGAGAAGAAGAGGTTCTGTGTTGTCTTTGAATCGTCAAGCGGAAGTTCAAGCCTTAATTCCGGAGCAGTGTTGTCTACGTTGATGAGTGATGAATAAAGACCCGTAATTCCGTAGCCGTCAAATACTTTTATGAAGACAACGTGTGTTCCGTCCTGAACAACGTGAGTATCAAAATCATAAGACCACTGGGTAGTTCCCTTAGCATCGTTGAACGAAGCACCGTTATCAATACTAACCTGAACTTTGCTTACACCGTTCTTATCACTTGCCCATCCCTTGAGCGTAAGTTTTCCCTTAACGGTTTCGTTGATTCCAGGTTCCGTTACGCCACCCTTAGGCTCTTCGCGCGAAATGCGGAACTTAGCCTGAACACTGTCTCCCTTAATGCCGTTTATATCCTGAGCATAAACTGTAACCGAATGTTCGTTATCGGTCATTGCAGTAAGAGGAACAGAAATTTCATAGTTAAAGCCGAAGCGTTCAGCATCAACAGCCTTGAACTCTTCGTTATCTATGCGGTAGAAGACTTTACACGGACCGTCATCATCAAAAACAACTCCCGAAATCTTAAAGTCAGTTGTTATAACCTGAACTGATTCCTGGATGTTGTTTTCTTTGTCTGCCTTCTGATACTTCGGAAGGTGAATTTCTGCAACCGGCTTGTCCTTTTCTTCATCAACAACGAAGTCCCAGCTGTTAAGGGTTGTAACGTTTCCTGCCATATCAGTAAAGGTAAACGTCATCTTCTGGCTTATAGGAAGTTCAACTGTACCGATTCTTGCATTTGCAAGTGATGAGTTAAACGACTTAAGTGTAACCTTTCCTTCTTCGGCAGCAATTTCTTCCGGAAGTCCGTTCTTGTAAATGTCATACTTCTGCTTTGTGCGTCCGTCTGCAGAAGTATATGCAATTTCTTTAAGAAGTCCCGGTTCCTTTATGTTAAATACGATTGTGTTTTCGCCGTTGATTACCATTTCTGCATCAGGAAGAAGAACTGTTACTTCCGGTGCAGTTACATCTTTCTGAACAACGGTATTGAGAATATTTACTTTTCCCGAAGAATCCTTTGCACGCAGGCTTAACGGAACATATCCGTCTTCGTATCCTTCAAGAGGAACAGTAAAATCAAAGGCACCGGATCGTGTTAACGTAACAGGTTTCCATTCAACTTCAACTGCTTCTTTTGTAACATTCCCCTTCTTGTCATATTCAGCAGCAACTGCATCACCCATGCTGTATTCAAGACTGTCTACGCCGTTACCGTCAGAAACAGTTCCGCTTACTTTAAGGTTGCCGCGGACAAATGCCATATCCTTAGGACTTGTAAGTTCTATAGTTGGCTTTGATGTATCAACGATAAGGTTAATTTCCGGAGAATTATAAACAACACCTTTTTCGTCCGTAACACGAATTGTAATTCCACGGAACACACCGTCATTTGCAGCCTTAAGGTTTATAATGTTATTGTTTCCGGAGAACTCTGCACTGAGTCCGCGTGTAGAAGAACCGCGCACTTCTGCTTTTAAAGTTCCGCGCAGAGTATTTGTAAAGGCAGTAAGAACCTGACCGTCATTAAGAATATAAGAATTCTTTTCTGCATCAAAACGTGCACCATTTAAGGCGGCCCAGTAAACCTTGCGGTCATTGTCCCTTACAGAGTGATTACGCAGAACAATAATTGTTCCCCTTGCTTCCGTAACGGAGTTTCTGTCGTCATAAACATTTACCGAAAGTTCTGTAATGCGTGCAGGAAGATTTTCGAGAGGAATGTCTGCTTCGTATTCTGAACCCGGATTGATTGTACGAAGAACTGCCGTTCCGCTCTGATTTGCTTTTCCTCCGGCAACATTTTCTCCCTTGATTACGTAGTCAACCATCTTAATGCCTGTATTAGACTTGATGGAAACAGTTGCAAAGTGTCCTGCATCTTTTGTTGTTCCACGGTCAAGAACAAGCTTCATTCCGCTCTTATACGGAGCTCCGTCTACCTTAGAGAAGAAAGCCTTTACTTCGCTTGCTGCACTTACCGGAAGTTCGGCCGTGTAGTTCGGAACACTCTTTCCCTTTGCAGGTGTAACATCTGTAGGCGTTACGGTAAACGTAATCTTTGAATCGCTTGCAGAAATCATTTCTCCGCGCACGTATTTAATAAGATTGTCTGTATCACCCTGATATACACAAACACCGAAGAAGTCTTTCTGTCCTTTAATCCAGTACACCCTCGGTTCGATTTTTCTAAGTTCCTTTCCGTCTTCTCCCCTAACAACGCCCGGGTCATAAGGAATCTTTCTTACATAAACAGCCTGTGAAGCAACTTTTCCGGCAGCATCAGTTGCAATAATTTCTACAACAGAAACACCGTCAGAGAAACTGTCTATGTTCATATCTGCAATGCTAAAATTGTTCTTCCTGTCTAAAGTAACACGGCGTAAATCAGAAGAAGCAGGTTCATTTACTCTTGTAAGAAGTCCTGTATTTTCATCAATTTCGGCCTTTACAGAATGAATCCTATACTGAACTGTAACTGCACTTGAAGAAGATACACTTCCGCTTATTTTAAGAACATCTGTTGCTGTCCTGAACTCAAACGGAATTTCTTTTTCCGTGTTGTAAAGAGGATTAGAATCAAGCGTAAGTTTCGGAGGTTCAGCATTCATAAAGAACTTCATTTCGCGCGAGTCATAGTTTACGCCGGTATCTGTCGTAACCCTCACTTTAAACTTATCACTTGAGCCCGAAGACTTTACTGTAATTACATTATCTTCAAAAGAAGCACTTACACCGCGAACAGCCGGAACAACAGATACACTGGAAATTTTTCCGCCTGCAAAATAACCTGTAACAGGATAATCAGACGAAACTTCAATACGTCCGTCTGCATCAACACTGCTGTCTGTAAAGTATACTCCCGGTGCCGATGTATTAATCTGAGTAAGATCCATTATCGAAAGCAGTGCATTGTTAACTGTAGTTCTGTCAAAAACATCTGTTGCCGTTATGGAAATCTTTGCAACACCCCACGGAATTTCCTCTCCATGAAGCGGAATACTTATAGTTGCAGACTTGTCTACACCTTTTTCCGGTGGTGTAAGTTTTGCTGACCCGGAAATCTTTCCGTTCGTTCCCCATGTAAGATCCCAGTCAACAGATTTAAGTCCGGTAGAAGACGTTACCTTAATTTCATAAGAACCGTCCGCTTCCGGATTTATAATCATGCCGTCTTCAAAATTTACATTTCCGGAAGAAGATTTAAATACCGCTTTTTCAAATACAGGAGCAACACCTTTTGATTTGAATGTTGTAGTTACAGGATTTCCCTTTGTACCATATTTATCTGTTGCATAAGCTGTAATCGTATGAGATCCGTTTGAAAGGTCAGCCGGAATTGCATCATAGAATACACCGCAGCAGTCGATTGTCTTTTCTTCTCCACCGTCGAGTTTATAAGTTACACTTACAACTCCGTCATCATCCGTTGCAAATCCTCTGATAAAGAGATTTCCTGTCTCACCTTCTACATCGGTTCCGTTACCCGGAGAAAGAATCTGTACTACAGGCTTATCTTTTTCCTGATTAAGAGGAATGTCACGGGAAACAGTAACTTTGTTTCCGATAGTGTCTTCTGCAATAATGGTAAAGCGCTCTGATTTTTCCTTACCGCGTGAATCTACTTCCTTAATCCAGTAAGGGTTTCCCGGAGTAAGTTCAAACTCGCCGCTTTCGCTTCCCCAGACCCACTTCATGGAACTAACACCGATTGTATCTTTTGCATAACCTGCAACCGTAAAGACTCCGTTCTGAACTTCACCCTGAGCAGGTGTTAAAATCTTAACGTCCGGCTTTGTGTTGTCTATAAGGAAGAGGAATGCTTCTTCTTTTGTTGAACCTGCACCGTCTGTTGCCTTGAACCAGCAGGTCGTAGCTCCGTCTTTAAATTTGTTTGTATCTATTGTAAGGGAAAAATGATAAATAACCTGAACGCCGTCTTCGCGTTTTTCTTTAAGTTTTTCTTCCTTGAGTTTTACTTTTGTGTAGTGGCGTACGGCAGAATCATCCATACTGTACTCAAGGCTCTTGATGCTGTTTCCGTCCGTAACGATACCTTCAATCTTGAACTTACCGCTGACGAGTTCGCCCATTTTCTCCGGCTTTGTGATTTTAATTTCCGGAGCATGGCGGTTAAGCTGCCAGATAACTTTTGCCCTTTTACCGATTTTAGGATTTTCCTTATCTGCATTTCCTTCTTTGTCCGTATATTCAATACCGTAAACTTCTACAGAATGCGGACCTTCAGAAAGCTGAGTCGTATCAAGGTAATATGACCAGAATTCTGTACCTGTTGCCTTTACAGGGTTTTCTTCGTCACCGTCAAGAATAAGGAATACTTCCGGATAAATGGCCTTATCCTCGCTGCTCATGCGCGAAAGGTCATCATCAACACAGGTACCTACAATGTTAAGGTTACCCGGGATGTACATTCCTTCTACGGGGTTGGTTATACGCGTTACAGGAAGGTCACTGTCCGGATCAATATAAATATTATACGGACCGCTGACAGCCTTGTTACCGGCCTGGTCTTCTGCAGTAACCATGATGTTGTACTTGCCGGTTTTCTTTCCTTCTACATCGAATTCATTCTGCCAGCTGTTTTCCGGGCCAAGATCCTGATCCGTAACATCCTTCTTCGCAAACACGGATGAAGAAATCAAAACAGCAGCTGCTAAAATTAAAAGGTTCTTCTTTATCATATTCCCAACTCCTACTTCCCCTCTTTAAAGACGGTCTATCATTGTCTTATCGGCAACAACCCGGACATTCTACACCCTTAATTATAACGCAATACTATAGTAAATTGTCGCACATTATAGAAAAATGTCAAATTTCTCTAACAGCCCCACTTATTCAAAAACACTTTTAGTGGCACAATTTGCACAGAACGCTATATGTAGGGTATAAGCCCGCTTTGCATCGGTAAATTATTTTCTGCCCCGAAATTTTTTCTTTAAAGTTCAACTTTTCTGACTTATAATTTTTACTAAGACAGGCCGTCCTTATAGGGAAGTTTTGTTAAAACTACAGGTCTGTCGAAAAAAATCAGGAGGGTGTAACATGGGTGTTGCATCATTGGTTCTTGGAATCGTTGCTTTATTAAGTTCTGTTGTGGGCGGCTTCTTTGCATTAGGCTGGCTTGGCGTAATCTGTGGAGTTGTTGCAATCGTTCTCGGTGCTATCTCTAGAAAAAAGGCTTCAACAAGGGGAACAGGAACAGCCGGTCTTGTATGTGGAATTATCGCTCTGGCATGGGGTCTTATCGCATACATTGCCTGTGTAGCTTGTGCAGGTGCTGCAGCTTCTGCATTTAATTTCTAATCCCTTTTTTAATAGAGGCAGGTCCATGCGGCCTGCCCTAATCCTGTAAATTTCCAAAAAAAATTCCTTAAAAAATCTTGACGCTCAAAAAAAATAGTATTATATTCTGAATAAAGGTTCAACTTCTTAAACGCTTGAACACTTAAACATATAAACGTTATATCATTTACAGGAGAGTAAATATGATTAAAAAAATGCTGAAAGGCTCATGGCTGATTATTTTTGCAAGCCTTGCAGTCACTTTATTTTTCGGATGGCAGCTCCGTAAAATCAGTATTGAGAACACTGTACGCATGTACATGCCTCAAACTTCTGATTCTTACCAGCGGATGCTTAAAACCGAAGAAGATTTCGGCAGCATGATGGTACTCGGTATTTCGCTCGAAACCACCGGCAGTTCAATCATCACACCGGAATACATCAGTATCATTAAGGACATCACCGATAAGATTTCCGGCGTTGACTACGTTCAGAGCATCGACTCCATTGCCAACATCGACTATGTTACGGGCGAAGACGGAGGACTTAAAGCTTCAAGTCTTATCGGCGGCGATGACTATACCGGAAGTGCACAGGACATGGCTTCGATAAAGCAGAAGCTTGTTGACTGGCAGGAAATGTACAACCGAGTAATCATTACCGACGATGGCAGAACTACCCAGATGATGATTACCCTTGAACCGAAAGACGAAAACGGCAACATGCTCAATTCAAAAAGACAGATGAACTGCCTTCACCAGATAAAGGCAATCTGCGAAGAAGCCGTACAGGGTTCAGACCTGGAAGTGCGCTATTTTGGTGATCCGGTTCTGAGTGATGACGGTTACAACTTCCTGATGCGCGACCTCTTTGTTCTTATTCCGTTTGTTGCAATTGTAGTTCTTCTTTCGCTCTATTTCTCTTTCCATACATGGAGCGGAACCCTTCTTCCTTTGATTACGGTTCTTATAAGCACAGTGTGGTCAGTCGGCCTTATGTGTATGACCGGCATTACGTTTACAATCATTGGAAGCGTTATTCCGGTTTGTCTGATTGCGTGCGGTTCAGCGTATGGTATTCATGTTCTTACGCACTACTATATCTTCCTTAAGAAAGTTGATGGTGAG
Source organism: Treponema sp. (assembly GCA_017614655.1). Taxonomy (GTDB): domain Bacteria; phylum Spirochaetota; class Spirochaetia; order Treponematales; family Treponemataceae; genus Treponema_D. The sequence continues at coordinate 11,761 of JAGABO010000213.1, forward strand.
CTTACAAAAGAAAAACATGCTGATGCAATCTGCTTCGGACTTAAGGATGTCTGGGTTGCAGTTGTTCTTGCAGGCGTTACCACAGTTGCAGGATTTATTTCCAACGTTACAAGTCCGATTATGCCGCTTAAGTCGTTCTCGGTATTTGCAGCAACCGGTGTTGTTTTCTCGCTCATTCTTTCGATTACTTTTATTCCGGCAATGCTCTATATTACACCGATAAACAAAGTCGGTAAGCACGTAAATAATTCAAACAGGCTTTCCGGAAAAATCAAGGCACGTGTAGAAAAAGAACTTGCACGCCGCGGAGGAAAGTCTTCTGATGAAGCAACCTCTTCTACGCTTTATTCTTTCTATCATTTCTTTACAGGAACAAAACCGCGTCTTATCGTTTCTACAATTGCACTTCTTATTGTTGCTGCAGTCGGCTTTAAGATGCTTGTTGTTGATACGGCACTTGTTAATTACTTCCCGAAAGATTCCAAGTTCCGACAGGACATCGTTTATGTTGATGAGCATCTTGCAGGCTCGAACACGCTCTACTTTATTATAAGCGGACAGGAAAAAGAAACCGGCAGTGCTGATTCGTCTGCTGATTTTATTGCTGATGATTCTGCGGATTCTGATTTCAGTGATTTTGATTTCTCTGCTGATGATGCTTATGTTCCTGCTGATGATGTCGCCTCTGATTTTAATTTTGATTCTGATGATTCAGCTTCGGACTTTGATTTTGGAGACAGTGATTTTGATTTCGGAACAGAAACCGCCGTTCAGGAAACAGAAGCTCCAAAACAGTACTACATGCTTAACAATCCGGAAATCCTTAAGGCAGTAGACGGAATGCAGGAATACCTTATTGCCCGTCACCCTGGAATCGGAAAAGTTGTTTCGTTTACAACCTTCATCAAGCGCCTTAATCAGGTTATGCACGTACCTTCAGAAGATTCTGTTGCTGCTTCTACCGGAAGCTTTGTTGACCCGAATCTTGAATACGCAAAGAAACTTGAATCAACAATTACAGTTCAGGAAGCAATGGACATGCTTCATTCAGCTTATGTTCAGGCCGGCGGAAAAAATGCAAAGGTTGAACAGGTTGTAAATGAACTCGAAAAACAGCTTAACTATAACGGAATTGATTATTACGAAATCCCGTACGACATCGAAAAGTATCCGGTAGAAAGCCGCGAAGAACTTGCAGACCTTGTAACACAGTATCTGTATCTTCTTTCGAGTGAACAGATTCAGCGCTTTGCAAACAACATGACGCTTCCTACTTCGATACGCGCACAGGTTCAGCTCCGTTCACATTCAACAAACGAAACGGCAAAGATTATTGCAGATGCAAAAGAATATGCTGCAAAAAATTTCCCGGAAGGTTACACACTTGAAGCAACCGGTAACGGCGAAATGGAATATACGATGACCGACATGGTAGTTTCGAGCCAGACAATCAGTATTCTTCTTTCGCTTGCAATGGTCTTCATAATCATTTCGGTTTCATTTAAATCAGGATGGGCCGGAATTATCGGAGCAATCCCGCTCGCCTTAACAATTCTTCTTAACTACATGATTATGGGTTATGCAGGAATTGCACTTGACCTCTGCACAAGCGTTATTGCTTCCATTGCAATCGGCGTTGGAATTGACTACACGATTCACTTTATGGAAACGTACAAAGCTCAGCGCGCACTTACTGACGATCTTGAACAGGTTACAAAAAACACTTTCAAGACAAGCGGAAAAGGAATCCTTACAAATGCAATTGCAGTCGGATTAGGTTTCTGTGTTCTTCTTCTCAGCCGCTTCATCATCCTGCGCTACATCGGTGCTCTTGTTGCAGTCGTTATGTTTACAAGTTCAGCACTTGCAATGACCGTTATTCCGGGACTTCTTAACGCCTTTGATCCAAAGTTCATGTGGTCTAAGGAACAGAAGAAGGCCTTTAAGGAAAAAGTAGAAGAAGCAAATAAGTAACTAAAGACCAGCTGTCTGGTTTTAAATTATAGAAAGCTGTCATCCTTAATTAGGGATGGCAGATTACCGGAGGTATAAAATGAAAATGATTAAAAAATTTACAGTTGCAGCACTCGCATTAGTAATGGGTGCATCAGCATTCGCTCTTGACGGAACAGAAATCATGACAAAAGTTTACGACCGCCAGAAGCCGGATTTTTCTAAAGCAGCAGTTCAGGTTGATCTTTTAAAGAACGGTAAACTCGAAGAAAGCCGCAAGGTTGGAGAATACGGAAGATGCGTTAACGGTTTAAGTGACGTTGTAATGATTTTCCTTTCGCCTGCTTCTGTTAAAGACACACGCTTCCTTCAGAAAGAAAACAAGGACAAAGCAAGTGACAAATGGATTTATCTTCCTTCACTTAAGTCAACACGCCGCGTAGCTTCTTCTGACGGTTCTAAGGCTTTTGTTGGAACAGACTTTACTTATGATGATTTAAGCACACGTGCCGTTTCTGATGATACACACGAACTTCTTAAGGAAAGTGAAGACAAGGGAAACTTTAAGGATCTCTACGTTGTAAAATCAACACCAAAGGATGCAAACTCAAGCCAGTACTCTTACCGCATTTCCTGGATCACAAAGGATGCATACATTCCTACTTACATCGAACTTTACGACAAGAAAGGAAAGCTTCTTAAGATTAACGAAGTAAAGTCCCTTAAGAAGATGCCGGGAAACAACGGCCGCGTTTACAATGTTCCGATGGAAAACGTAATGACAAACGTTCAGACAAATCATGCAACTTCCATGAAGATGGTAAACATCGAAGTAGATAAGCCTGTTGCAGAAAGAAACTTTACAACAGACTTCCTTTCTACAGGAAAATAAAATTACTTTAAGATTTAACAGGGGCGAAAAATGATAGACAAAGCAACTCTGGAAAAAACAAAATCTCTTTTTGATAAATGCTCTCCGCTGTTTCTTGCACTTGGAGATTCACAGAGACAGAAAATCCTTATGGATATTGCAGAAGCAGGAGAAATAAATGTTTCTGATCTTGCGTCAATGTCGAGCCTTTCGCGCCCTGCTGTTTCGCACCACCTTAAGCTTTTAAAAGATTACGGGGTCGTTGCTGCAATCAAAAAAGGCACGCAGGTATTTTACAGGCTTCATATTCTTCCTTCACTTGAAGTTCTTACAAACCTTATAAAGGAAATCAATACGATTGCCCGTCATTATACCTTTGGTGCGGTTTAATCCTGAACTAAACTTTTAACGTGCGCAGGAATTCTTTCTGCGCATCTGTTATCCTAAAGCTTTCGACCGCTTTTTGAATTGCCCTGTTGTGTGTCCACGGGGCAAGTTTTTTTTCTGTAATGAACGGAAGGACGGCCTCGTACTGTTTGGCAAGGGCGGTTGCAAAATACCAGGCAATCATCATGTTGATGTAATATTCATCAGAACGGATTTTAGAAACAAGTTCTGCATACGAAAGCTCAAATTCATCATCAAGAAAAAAACTCATCAGCATTTTAATTCCAAAGCGAACTTCATACGTTGAACCTTTGAGCCACTTTTTTATTTGAGGCAGAAGCTCTTTACTGTGCTTCTTAAAAACTTTCGGCACAAGCTGATCACACGTGGCCCAGTTGTTTATATATGGAAGAAAAGCATTCACTTCGCAAATACAGCGTTCGTAATCCTTTATGCCGCTGATTAAAAAAGCATGCAGCTGATTTTCGTCGAACCATTTGTGCGGTAATGACCCAAGAAACTCCTGCGCTTTTTTTGTACCTGCAATTTCTTTAGCAAACGACCGCAGCACCGGCGTCCTGACCCCGATAACAGTTTCTGCAGGAACTGTCGGAATCAGTTTTGCACTGAACTTCCTGTATTCTTCATCACTTAAGTCAAACAGTTCTTTTTTGTAAGTTACGCTTTTCATATTAAACCCGTCCTTAAGCATAACAGATATCTGCAGAACTAAAAACATATTCTTCCTAAAAATCTTCATAAAAATAAATTGTATATCTATAATTTGCGTGTTAGAATTATACTAAGACATCGTATGTACTTAAGAGAGGAGTTATATGCACAGAAGTTCTAAAACTGCTTTGGCTATATTTGCAATTGCTGCTGTTCTGGCTGCAGATCTTTTTATGGTTAAAAAAATCGCCAGATCTTCATTTACACAGGAATCAAGAAAAGAAATGAACCTTAACTCACAGTTAAGGACGCTGGAATTCGTTTCCAGCATGAATGAACAGCTTACACTGGTAAGACAGATGGTTAAAACCCCGTCTATCGTAAAACACCTTGTTGACCCTACAAACGAAGAAATCAAAAAAGAAGCTTTTGAAAACTTTCTTGCATTTAAGAATTCCTTTTTAAGTAAATCCGTTTTCTGGATCAGTGATTATGACCTCCGTTTCTATAACGACATGGCTTTTGCCTACAAAGTAAATCCTGATGATCCTGCAGAATACTGGTACAACATGACCCTTTACGAAACGGAAGAATATAACTTTAACATTAACTATAACGAAGCACTTAATATGACAATGCTCTGGGTTAATGCAGTTGTCCGCGACGAAAACGGAAAGCCGGTCGGACTTGCAGGTACAGGTGTTCCGATTCAGTACTTTGTTGATTCAATGTATACAGGATTAAATGAAAAAATTACAATGTACCTTTACAACGACAAGGACGAAGTAACCGGTGCAAAAGATTCTTCAATTATAAAAGAAAAGCTCAGCATCTATGACGTTTTCCCTTCCCTTAAAGATATTGATGCAAAACCGACAGAAATCGTCTTTACAGAAACCCGTGAAGGTGAATATCTTTTAGCACCGATGTCTCTCGTAAACTGGTATATGGTTCTATATTGTCCGTATACAATGTCAGAAGCATTCAGTCATGGAATTCTGCCGTTCGTAGTAACGATTGTTATTGTTCTTGTCATAACTCTCCTTATATTTGCAATCGTAAGCATCATCAGTCAGGTTACGGTTTTAAAGAATGCAGTTGCAGAACTTTCCAGCGGAAATGCAGACCTTACAAAACGTGTTTCTGTAAAAGGTCACACAATCTTTAAAGTCTTTGAAGAACTCATTAACGAAGTAAATAACTTTATCATCAAATTCCAGAGCATTATCGGCACCATTAAAGAATCAGGAAAAAAACTTGCTTCTGCCGGTAATGAAATGTCCCTCTCAATGGACAATACCGCAAGTTCAATTTCGCAGATTATTGCAAACATCGACAGCGTTCACACACAGATTGAACAGCAGACTCACAGCGTTCAGGAAACGGCAAGTGCTGTCGGAGAAATTACAGAGGACATCGAAAGCCTCGAACACATGATTAAAGGCCAGTCGGATGGAGTTACAAGTGCTTCATCTGCCGTTGAAGAAATGGTAGAAAACATCAGAAGCGTTAATACTTCCGTAGATACTATGGCTTCTTCTTTCACATCTCTGGAAACAGAAGCACAGGCCGGTCAGACAAAACAGAAAGCTGTTAACGAAAAAATTGCACAGATTCAGGAAAAATCAAAGATGCTTCAGGAAGCCAACACTGCTATTGCAAGCATCGCAAGTCAGACAAACCTTCTTGCCATGAACGCTGCAATCGAAGCTGCTCATGCAGGTGAAGCCGGAAAAGGTTTTGCTGTTGTTGCAGACGAAATCCGTAAGCTTTCCGAAACATCTTCTGCACAGTCAAAAACAATCGGTGTACAGCTTAAAAATATTCAGACTTCAATTATCGAAGTTGTTGCTGCTTCTAAGGAATCAAGCCGTTCCTTCAATGTTGTTTCTGATGAAATCATTCACACAAATCAGATTGTTAAACAGATTAAAGTTGCAATGGAAGATCAGAATGAAGGTTCTAAACAGGTTATGGAAACCCTTCATACAATGAATGCAAGTACAGAAAAAGTTACTGTTGCTGCACAGAAGATGACGGAAGGCAACAAACTTATTCTTCAGAACATTAACGGACTTAAGAGTTCAAGCGATTTAATGAAAACAAGTATGGATGAAATGTCTGTTGGTGCAGAAAGAATCCATGAAACAAGTTCTGAACTTTCAGATGTTGCTTCTAAACTTAAAGATTCTATTAACGATATTGACGGACAGATGGCACAGTTTACCGTATAAAAACTGCCGCTTTAAACCCGTTCACAGCCCTGCTTTTTAATTTTTTGCATAAACCTTGTTTTTGTGATAAAATAAGGTCTATGCATAAGCAAGGGGAATTCAATAACAAAGTTTTGTGTGCAGGAAACATTTCTGTCGACATTAAGGCTTACTGCCCGGAAGATGACGGAACAGAAGCATACCGCGAAGGCTCTATTGAACTTGTTCCCGGCGGTGTCGGCAGAGGAATGGCCATCAACTTAAAGCATCTGGGATTTGATGCAGCAATTCTTGGAATTCTTGGTGATGATATTTTCGGTGACTATCTCCGTAAAGGCCTTGAATCAGAAAAAGTAAACACTTCCCTTCTTCGTACAAGCCGCTCTTTTTCTACATCTCTTTTTTCTGTTATGGCAAGCCGCGGAAAAAGTGCCCGCTGTGTTTATGACACAAATATTCTTAAAGAAATTTCTTTTGATAATGATGTAGTTGAATTTATAAAAAACGAAAATATTTCGGCTATTGTTATGGATTCAAATATGAAGCCGGAGTTTTACAAAGATGTTTATTCATTCAAAAAAGAAAATCCGCACATATTTGTTTTTCAAAATGCAACTGCTCCGGATATAGCCGCAAAAACTTTACAGTATGCACCGCTCATTGATTTGTTTGCATGCAACGAATTTGAAGCCGCCGCTATTCTTGGAGAAACAGCTGTCCCGGATTTAGATACCGCAGATAAGTTTCAGAAGCTTGGCTTTAAAAATTTTATAATTACTTTTGGAAGCCGTGGTGTTATGGTTCGAATCGGAAACGAAACCTGGAATGAACCGCCTTACACTCCTTATAAAATCGTAGACACTATCGGAGCAGGCGATGCATTTGCTTCGGGGTTTCTTGCAGGCTTCCTTAATAAAGAAAACGTTAAACGCTGCATTCACTACGGTCTTACAAGTGCCAGAGAAACACTTCTTACACGACAGACTGTAAGCAGCATTCTTTCGCGGGAATATCTGGAAAAAACTCCGGAAAAGTAAAACCGCAGCTTCTTTATTTACAGCTTTATGTGATAAACGCTTCCGCAGTTACGGCAGACAATCTCTACGGGATTTGGACCGTTTTTCTTCATGTCTTCGAGTTCTTCTTTTGGAAGCGAATTAAGGTAATTCTTAAAGTGTTCTTCCGTGCACGGACAGTCGTAAACAACGTTTCTTGTAACTGCAACTGTCGGATTAAACTCGCGGAACAGTCCGTAAACGATGTCTTCGATATCACCTTTTTCTGCAAACCACTTTCCTAAAGAAGGACATGCCTTAAATGCGTTTTCTACTTTTTCTATGAGAACAGAATCTTCTTCCTGATCTGCGCCGCTTGCAGTATTTGCACCGTCAGCCTTAGTTCCGCCTGTCTGTGGAAGAACCTGCAGGAACATTCCTCCTGCTCCGATAACACGGCCGTACAGATCCATCTGTATGCTTGTGCTGAACGCAGTCTGAATCTGCTCGCTCTGCTGGAAATACCATGCGAGGTCTTTTGCGATGTTCTTTTCGCTTACCGAAACTGAACTCATCTGCGGCTCTTTGTCGAACTCGCGCAGGGTACTCATCGTAAGCGTTCCTTCTCCCAGGAAGGGAGAAAGGTCCCAGCTGTCCAGCGGCTTCGAAACCGGAATGTGGTCATTAAAAAGATAGCTTCTTATCCAGCCGGTTGAATCAGCTTCGACAGAAAATCCTTCTGCAGGACCGTCTACTTCATAACGCCAGGTAACGTGTTCCTTGCCTTTCATCGTAGGAAGAAGAAGTGCTCCGCAAAGGCTTGCCTGACCAAGCACCATTGTTTCCAGAATGCCCAGGTTGTGCTGAAGGCGCATCGTGTTTACAAAACGGCTTCCGTGGAAAAGTGCTCCGCGCACACGTCCGTCTGCCATGACAAAAACAACCATTTCATCTTTATGAAGGGAATCAAGATGTTCTTTAAGTTCCCTGTCTGTAAGTTCTTTCTTAATCATAATCCGTTACCTCTGTTTTCCGAGAACCGTAAAGTCTGCAACCGGCGCACTGAACGTAATTCCGGAACCCGGCTCTTTAAGGCATGCAAGTTCCTGAATCGACTTAAGCACTGCATCTTTCTTGTCGTGTTCAACAACAATCATAAGCATTTCCTTTTCCGGTACAATGTGCATTCCAAAAAATTTTGCATCATCTTCGCGGGCAGTTCCACGTGCATTGATTACCGTACCGCCTGTAGCACCTGCCTTTCTTGCAGCAGCCATTGCATCATCAGCGTAGCCTTTATTCAGGATTACAGAAATCAGTTCATGTGCAGCGTTTTCCATACACGGCTCTCCTTTTAATAAGTTTGCGTTTTTTATCAATCCGGAAACTTCGAGCGACCACAGCAGTCCGAAGCCCGGCTTTTCTTTTTCACATTCAGCTTTTATTGCAGAAAAAATCGGAAGCTTATTTTCTTCTTCTACGACAATGTAGACTACATCAGCAATTGAACCTCCCAGCCCTAAAGCCGAAGCAAGTCCGCTTGCACTGATTTTACGTCCCATGCACACGGTTCCGCCGAAGCTTCCTGCATTGACTGCAGCAGAAGAAATGCGGTCTGCCTTTCCGTGGGGAACTTCACAAATCAAAAGCGAATAATTCATGATGAAGCCTCCGTTGTTTTTTTGCGGGTCTTTATTTTGAATATTATCCCCAGAATCTGAATTGTAACAAGCGGTGTCATTGCAACAAGTGCTATTACGCCGAATGCTGATGTTACTGATGAACTGCCGGCTGCACCAAGCGTAAACGAAAGAATGAACGTGCTGGTCATAGGACCCGAAGCAACTCCTCCCGAATCAAAAGCAATTCCGGTAAAAAGCGGCGGACAGAAAAAACTTAAAATGAGCGAAAGTGCGTATCCGGGAACAAGAATATACCAGAGCGAAAATCCGTAAAATGCACGGAGCATGCTTATTCCGACTGCAAGTGCTACTCCCAGGCTAAAGGCTGCAAGCATCACTTTTCTTTTGATAGTGCCGCCGCTTACGTTTTCTACCTGTTCTGTAAGAACCCACACGGCCGGTTCTGCACAGACGACGACTGCGCCAAAAAGAACGCCCACTGACGTAAGGAGGGTTACCCAGAGGCCGCCGTTCTGCTGTGCTTTAAGTCCCAGGCTTTCTCCAAGAAGACGTCCTGCCTCCATAAAACCGCCGTTTACGCCCGTAAGGAAGATAAGCAGTCCTATAAAACTGTACCCCAATCCTTTAAACATTCGCCTTAACTGAACCGGCGGCATCTTAAGAAGGAAAATCTGGAATATGATGAACATGCCCAGAAGCGGAAGAAGGGCTGCGGTAACTTCACTAAGGATTTCGGGAAGAATTTCAATAAAAACATGCAGGTTCAGTGAAGAATTCCACAGGCTTTCAACAGAATCTGTACCCGCTTGCACATCCTGAGCTAAGATTTCCACAGGCTGTGTATTTCCCGAAGCAGAACTTAAAGTGCCGGTATAAGTTTCTGCTGCATCACTTAAAGTGCCGCTATAAGCTGTGCTCTCCAAACTTAAAGTCTCACTATAAGTTTCCGAAGCAGAACTTAAAGTGTTACTATAAGCCGCGCCTGCCGGACTTAAAGCCGCACTTAAAATTCCGTAAAGACAGACTGCAAGAATCGGGCCTATGGATGCCATTCCTGTAAGCCCGAATGAATCATCAGAAGAATCCGTTCCCTTTTTTGTACCCGTAGAACGCACTCCGGCCACGCCGACACCGAGTGCCATGATGAACGGAACCGTCATTGGCCCAGTAGTTGCTCCACCGGCATCAAAGGCAACCCCCTGAAACTCACCGGGGCATG
>JAGABO010000214.1 GCA_017614655.1 Treponema sp.
AATCTTGCAAACAAGGAAATCTTAATAGAAAAGCAGGGGAACTTCGGAAACAAGTACACCGGTGACCCTGCCTCTGCCGGACGTTACATTGAATGCCGCGTTCATCCGCTTGCAAAAGAATTCCTTGTAACTAATCCTGCAATTACACACTTTGTTCCTAACTACGATGGCCGCGATACCGAGCCGGAAGTTTACCGTTCAAAGCTTCCCCTTGTGCTTCTTATGGGAGCAGAAGGAATTGCAGTCGGTATGAGCACAAAGATTCTTCCCTATAACTTAAAGGAAGTTCTTGAAGCAGAAATAAAGTGCCTTAAAGGCGAAAGCTTTAAGCTTTATCCGGATGTATCAACCGGCGGCCTTATTGATGTTTCTGCTTACAACGACGGAAACGGAAAGATCGTAACGCGTGCAAAATTTGACACGAGTGACGAAAAGAAAATTCTTATTACGGAACTTCCGGTAGATACCGATGCAAAGTCACTTTTAAAGTCGATTGATGCAGCCTATAAAGCCGGAAAAATCAAAATCAGTTCTGTAGAAAACTTTACGACAAACCGCTGTCTTATAGAAATAAAGCTTCCGCGCGGAGTTTATTCAAAAGATGTAATTGATGCCCTTTATGCTTACACGGACTGCGAAAAATCAATTGCATGCCAGATGCTTGTCATTAACGATAACATGCCGGTTGTAATGACGGCTACGGAAATCATAAAGTACTACGCAAAAAAACTTACGGCAATCATAAAGGACGAGCTCGAATTTGAACAGGGTAAGCTTACAGAAGAACTTCATGTCCGCACGCTTGAACGCATCTTTGTAGAAGAACGCATTTATAAGAAAATCGAAGAAATGAAAACTGCCGGAGATGTTGCAAAGGCTGTTCGCAAGGGCTTTGTTCCGTTTAAGGCAGAACTTATCCGCGAAATAACCGATGACGATATTGAACACCTGCTTCAGATTCCGATCAGGCGCATTTCTCTTTTTGACATCAACAAAAACCGCGAGCAGGTTCTTGCAATCAATGCTCGGCTTAAGGAAATTGCAAAACGCTTAAAGCATCTTACTGCCTGTGCCGTTGAATACCTCGAAGGCATGATCGAAAAGTTTAAGAAACTCGAAGAAACTGCTAAAAAAGAAGAAAAGGATTTTTCTCTTGAGCGCCACACTCAGCTTGCAAGTTTCTCTGCCGTTGACGTTAAGGAAGTTGCCCGCCGCGACATAAGCCTCCGTTATGATGACAAGGGCTATCTTGGAACTTCTGTTTCCGGTGGCCGCGAACTCATGAAGGTTACTCCTTTTGACAGAGTTTTTGTCGTAAGAAAGAGCGGAATCTTTACGGTCTGCGACGTTCCTGAAAGGCTCTTTGTTGACAAGGGAATGTACTGGTGTAATCTTGCCGAAAAAGAAATCATTCAGAAAGTACTCTGGACTGTAATCTATAAAGATCCGAAGACCGGTTACGCTTATATAAAGAGATGCCGTGTTGCAGGCTGGATTATGAACAGGGACTACAGTTTTGCACCGGACGGCATGGAAGTGCTTCATGTAGACACAAGGCAGAAGTTTACCTTTACCTTAAAGTTTGTTAAGAAACCAAGAATGAAGATTCATGAGCAGACTTACAAGGCACAGTCCTTTGACGAAAAAGGCTTTAAGGCTGCCGGAGTTCGTCTTGAAGCCCGGGAACTTGAATCAGTTGAAGTAGAGCCGGTTCCGGAAGAAAGCGGACAGGGAAAACTTTTATAATGAAGTTAGTGAATCCTGAATACGGCAGAATGAAAGAAGTTTTAAAAAACAGTTTTTCTGTGAACCTTCCCAGGGTACTTATTTCTGTTCTGCTGTGTATGATATTAAAAACCAGTTCGCTTCTTTTTACGTCAAGTCCTGTTCTTTCTGCAAAGAGTCTTGCTGACGGCGTTTTTTCTCCAGATCTGCTCTTTGCACTTCCGCTGTTTTTTTTCTCGCTTGTTATTGTCAATGTAATTGATTTTGGACTCATTCATTATTTAACGGACTTTATCTTAAAAAAGCAGTCGGCTCTCCGTTCTCTTTTTTACGGCTTTACACTTCCTGTTGTCTGGAAAGCCTCGGTATTTTTTGCATTAATCGAAGCGTTGAGTTTTGCTTTTATGACGGTGTGTTCATTTATTTTTTCTAAAAATGTTGCCGCGTTTTTTTTGAATGCAGAAATTGCACCTGCCGATATGCTTCCTTTTTTTGTAAGCGTATTTTTTTCTCTTATTTATGTGGTGGTTTCGCTTGTCTTAAAGCTTCCCTTTATCTTTACCTGGAATATTATATGCGATGACAAAGGCGTAAAAATATTTGAATCTTTTTCCAGAAGTTTTAAGCTTCTTATGCCGAGATTCTTTCATTTTGCAGGATTTGTGATTTACAGCTCCTTTAAAAACTTTATTCTTTATGCAGTATTCTTTTGCGCAGAAACTTTTTATAATTCGGGAACTGCAGTACTTGTCTTTTCCTTTTTTTCTATTGTGCAGTTCCTTCTTGTAATGACAAAGGTTTATTCTTCCAGGCCCGTTTACTATTATTCTCTTCTTAGCGTGAACGGTCTTATCGGTGAACAGGTTAACGCAGAAGCCAAAGAAGGCACGGATGAAAGTTCTTCTTGAAGAAGCAACGGCAGAACTTACAGTAAAAGGCTCCCGTTTTCTCTCCGAAGTTTTTCCTGTAACAGGTCAGGCAGAAGCACGTGAAAAGCTTAACCTTCAGAAAAAAAAGTATGCTGATGCAACTCACGTAGTTCATGCGTTTATATGCGGTCTTCATGCGGAAGTCTGCGGAATGAGTGACGACGGTGAACCTTCGGGAACTGCAGGCCGTCCCGTGCTTGATATCCTTAAGGGAAGCGGAATTACAAACATTCTTCTTACCGTTACGCGCTGGTTCGGCGGAACTCTTCTTGGAACAGGCGGACTTGTTAAGGCTTACGGCGACAGTGCAAAACAGGTGCTTTCTTTATGCAGGGCAGAAGAATATGTAGAAAAAACAAAGCTTTCTTTTTACGTTTCCTATAATCTTCACGAAGCAGTAAAAAGGCTTTTTTCTGATTTTCATGTTCAGGTTTTAGAAGAAGAGTTTTCTGATAAAGTTTTTTTAAGTATTTTAGTTTACAAAGATGAAGTTTCGAATCTTGAATGCCGTCTTACGGATTTAAGCCGCGGAGAAATTTTAATTCAGTCTGAATAAAATCAGAAAAAAAAACGAGATGACCGGCTTCATTATGTCATCCCGTTTTCTATGTTAAATACTTCTATTTTATTAAAAGTCCTGCGTAAGCCTTAAGCGCTCCGTCTGTTTTTCCTGAAAGAACTGCTTTTGCAAGAGTTTTTCCAAGCTGAACTCCTTCCTGGTCAAAGCTGTTTACATTCCAGATAAAGCCCTGGAACATTACCTTGTTTTCGTAGTGAGAAAGAAGGGCGCCGAGTGCTTCCGGAGTAAGCTGTTTTCCCCATATGAGGGAAGAAGGACGTTCTCCTGCAAAGTATTTGTTCGGATTTGAATCATCTTTTCCGAGAGCAAAGGCAACGATCTGTGCTGCAACATTTGCTGCAAGCTTTGTCTGGCTCTTAGAACCTTCGATTGTGATGTCCTTTCCGCACTGGTTGTTCTGGAAGGCAATGAACTGGAGCGGAATTACTGCCGTTCCCTGATGCAAAAGCTGATAGAACGAGTGCTGTCCGTTTGTTCCAGGTTCTCCAAAAATTACCGGACCTGTCTGATATGTGATTTTCTTTCCGAAGCGGTTTACGCTCTTTCCGTTGGATTCCATGTCCAGCTGCTGAAGATGAGCCGGGAATCTTGAAAGTGCCTGTGAGTACGGAAGAACAGCCGTCGAAGGAATATTAAGGACGTTTCTTTCGTAAACACCGATAAGTGCATCCATGAGGGCAGGGTTCTTTGCAAGGTCTTTTTCTTTTGCAGTTTTGTCTGCATCTGCTGCTCCCTTAAGAAACTTTGCAAATACTTCAGGACCGAATGCAAGTGAAAGAACTGCTCCTCCAACTGCAGAAGTAGAAGAGTAGCGGCCGCCGATAAAATCATCCATGAAGAAAGAAGCCATGTAGTCAGGATTCTTTACAAGAGGAGATGTTTCGCTTGTTACGGCAATCATGTGGCATGAAACTTTGCAGCCGGCTTTTTTTATTGCATCCTTTACAAAAGATTCGTTTGTAAGTGTTTCGAGGGTCGTTCCTGATTTTGAAACCAGAATGAAGATTGTCTTTGAAATATCAATTGAAGCAAGAACTGCTGCTGCATCATCGGGGTCAACATTTGAAATGAACTTTGCTTCCATCTCGAATTTGCCGTTTGCCTTTGCCCAGTTTTCGAGGGCCAGATACATTGCGCGTGGCCCCAAGTCTGAACCGCCGATTCCAATCTGACATACGGTTGTATATTTTTCGCCTTTTTCGTTTTTAATTTTTCCTGTGTGAACTTTTTCGGCAAAATCAGCAATTTTTTTCTGCTGTTCTACATAGAAATTTCTCTTGTTTACGCCGTCAACAACTACATTGTTTCCGAGCTGTCCGCGTGTAAGCTGATGAAGTACGAGACGTTTTTCTCCGGTGTTGATTACATCCCCGTTATAGAGGGCTTCGAATTTTTCCAGAAGCTGTGCTTCCTTTACAAGCTGCTTAAAAGCCGAAACAATCTGCTTATTTACAGCTTTTGCGGCATAATTGTAGGTAAGCCCTGCAGCCATCGGTACAGAAAATTCTGCAACTCTTTTTGCTCCGGCGGCTCCGCTGAGTGCTTTCTTAAGCGAAACCGTTCCCTTAAAAGCCTGAAGCTTTTTAAAGCTTTCAAGCTTGTTCAAATTGTTCCAGGAAATTTTTACAGCCATAGTTTTCCTCTCTGTTTATTTTTGCGGTGTTTGCAAAAGCAAATCCGTTGATTACTCATCTTCGAGTTCTGGAATTCTTTCCCTTAAGGCATTCATGAAATCTTCTCCGGAAACGCCTTCCTTAAGGCAGGCAAAAATGCAGTTGTCTCCTGCAACGGTCCCAAGTACTTCTTCCATGTTAAACTGGTCAAGTGCAGCACTTACGGAATCAGCATGACCTCCGAAAGTTTTTATAACAACAATGTTTCCTGAATAATCTATGCTTACGTATCCGCGTAAAAAATCCTGAATGTAAACCTGTTCGCTTTCCCGGCTGTTGTCGTCATCGGGGAGGGTGTAGATATATCCTGCATGGCCGTCAGAAACTTTTCCTACTTTAAGGAGCTTTAAATCTCTGGAAAGAGTTGCCTGCGTTACCTCAAAGCCTTCTTTCTGAAGATGGCCCAGAAGTTCTTCCTGGCTTTCGATGCGGTTTCCTTTAATAAGTTTTCGAATTGTCTTAAGGCGGGTAAGGCGTTCTTTCATATGTATAATTATGCAGTTTTACACCTAAATTTTCAAGTACACTGAGCACGCGAGTGCGAAGGCTGTAATGAAGAGGCGATTTGCATAGCAAGAAGCCTTGGAATGAAGGTTAGGCGTGCTAACGCAAAAAATGCTTGCCGAGATTTTTTTCGCGCGTAAGCCTTATTGCGGCATTCTAGTAAAGCGTAACGTAGGTTTTGCCGGTGCCGCCCTGTTCCGGTGGTGCAAATGAAAAGTTTTTTACGCCCGGATGGTTCGAAAGGTAGTCATGAACTCCCTGCTGAAGAACTCCGTTTCCTTTTCCGTGAATTACAGAGAAATCCTTAAAGCCCGTTATGCTGCACAAATCCAGCTGTTTTTCCAGGGCACGCATTGCTTCTGTAAAGCGCATGCCGAGAAGCTTAAGCTCGTAAACCGGCCTTTCGTCAGAAGTGAAGGTGCTTCCGGCCTTTTCGTAAACATAGGACACATTTTTAGCATCGTTTTCCGGTTTGTCCTTTAAGACAAGCTGTTTTTCGTCGAAGGACATTTTTACCGAACCAAGCTGAACAAGCCATACGCCTTTTTTTGTCTGTTCTATAAGGCGGCCCGAAAGCCTGTTTTTTCCGGCAAGCACTTCTTTTCCCGGTTCAAAGAAAGAGATTTTTTTCTGAACGGTTTTCTTTCCTGCATTTGTTTCCTGAACGGGAAGGTTAAGGGGAGATGCTTTTTTTAGGGCTTCCTTATTGGAAAGTTTTCCTTTTGTCTTTTTAGCACTCTGCCTTGAATTTCCTCTTAGCTTTGAAAGCCTGATTCCGTTTTCGGAAATGATTTCTTCTTCCCTAAGAAGTTCCTCTTTTTCTTTTTCCAGGGCAGCCTTACTTTCTTCGAGAAGCTTGTCCTGTTCTTTAAGTTCCTCTTCTGCAGAAAGAATAAAGGATTTTACGCCCAGAGTTTTTTCCCGCGTGATTTCTCCTTCGCGAAGTTCCCGCACGAGGTTTTCGAGACGGCTTCTTGTTTCCTTAAGAAAGAGGGAAGAGAGGTTACGTTCTTTTTCGGAAAGTTCAAGCTGTTTTTCCGAAAGCCGAATTTCCCTTTCGTGTAATTTATGGGTTTTAGAAAGAAGGTCTGCATTTTTCTGTGCTTCTTCCCGTATAAGTTCATCAAGTTCTGAATGTTTCTGATTGAGACCTTTTATAAGGAAGCTTACGTCTGCCTGTTCCGTGCTCATGTAGCTTCTTGCCTTTTCCATTACCAGAGGCGGAATGCCGGCGGTTTCTGCTATGGTAAGGGCGTGGCTTTCTCCAGGGACACCCATTACAAGACGGTAAGTGGGTCTGTTTTCTTCCCTGCTGAATTCAACGCTTGCATTTATACAGTAAGGATTTGTCCAGCCGTAGTTTTTTAATACGCCCAGATGAGTTGTTACAAGTACAAAACTTTTTCTTTCGATAAGGGTATCAAGACAGGCCATGGAAATTGCACTTCCTTCTGCCGGATCAGTTCCGCTTCCTAGTTCATCAAGAAGCACAAGTGATTTGTCATCTGCTTTTTCAAGAATTGCTGCCATTTTTTTCATTCTTGAAGAAAAGGTACTTAAGTTTCCTTCGATGCTCTGTTCATCACCGATGTCTGCAAATACGGAAGTAAAGAAGGGGAGTTTTGTTCCTTCTTCGGCCCTGATGCTTAAGCCTGCCTGATTCAACAGAACAAAGAGAGCCGTTGTTTTTAGGGTGACGGTTTTTCCGCCGGTGTTCGGTCCTGTTATGATAAGGATGTTTTTTCCTTCCATGAACTTTATGTCTACAGGAACTGCTGCTTCTCCAAGTACCGGATGCCTTGCTCCAAGAATAACGGGCGCTTCACAGGGGGCGGTGTCTTCTGCAAAGATTCCGCCGGTTTTTAAGGCCTGCTTTGCCGAGGCAAGCGTCGTATCCAGAAAAATCATCTCCTTTAAGGCTGATTCAAAATCATCAGCATAAAAAGAAAGCTTTTCTGTAAGCTCCCGGAAAATCTTATGAAGTTCTGCGTTCAGTTCTGCTTCGCAGGAAAGAAGCTCATTGTTTTTGCGGACGGTTTCTTCCGGTTCAATGTAGACGGTCTGCCCCGAAGCACTTACTTCATGGACTATTCCTTCTATTCTGTTTTTAGCCGACGCTTTTACAGCAAGAAGTTCGCGGTTTGCCTTAAGGGCTGGAACTGATGACTGCATTGCATCCTTAAGGGAAACATCTGCTGTGTATTTTCTGAGGGAGTTTTCTATGTCTGTCCTGAGTTCAAGAATTTTATTCTGAAGGGCTGTAATCTGCGGAAGAGGCCGAATTTTTCCGTCTGCAGTAATTATATTGAAGATTTCTGTGCGCGCTTTTTCCAGGGAAGGAATGAGCGAAACTTTTTGAAGCAGCACGGACACGTCTTCTTCGAGAGCGGCATCCGTTACTGTCTTTCTTACGGCTTCGCAGGAAGAAGTAAAAAGTCCGAGTGCAAAGATTTCTTCTATAGATAAGGCGGCTCCTTCTGTTCTTAAAACCGGAAAAAGGTCATGTACGAGGGGCCACGGAGAAAGAGGCGTTTTTTCGGAAAGGGAAAGAACTTTAAGCCATTGAGAGGCTGCCTTTTTGTACGGAAGTGCATCTTCCCGGCTTTTAAACGGAAGTCGTTGTGCAAGGTTTTCTGCTGATTCTTCTCCCATGCAGTATTCAGAGGCTTCCTTTGTAATGCGCCTGAAGTCCAGTTCTTCCAGAAGTTTTTCGTCCATCTTTAATCCTGAATGTATTTTAGAAGTTCAAGAGGCGTATCGATTATTTTATCTGCCCCGAATTCTTCCAGAAAGGAACAGCTTTTAAAGCCCCAGCTTACGCTTACGCAGTCAAGACCGGCATTGCGGGCCGTCATTATATCAACATCGCTGTCTCCGCAGTAAAGTGCTTCCTGGGGCTTTACATCCATTGCCGAAAGAAGCGAAGTTACCATATCAGGAGCGGGCTTTCTTTTTATACCGGCTTTTTCGTTTTCTCCGTTTGCAAGCGAACTGTCCATGAAGTCAGAAAAATAGATTTCTGCAAGCTGTTTAACCTGAGCACACGGCTTGTTGGAAACAATTGCCGTTTTTATTCCTTTTTCCTTAAGTGCAGAAAGCAGCTCTTTAATTCCATCGTATGCTTTTGTTTTTACCTGAGAATGACCGGCGTACCAGGAAAGGGCAGAGTTAAGGACATCAGTAAAAAGAGGATTATCCTTTCCGCCTTCTACAGAAAGTTCAATAAGGCGTGCAAAACCGTTTCCAACAAAAGACCGGATTGTGTCTGTTGAGTGAGTTTTAAGCGAAAACTGTTCAAGGGCATGGTTAACGCTGTCTTTAATGTCTTCTATTGTATCCAGCAGCGTTCCGTCTAAATCAAAAATTACAGCCTTTTTCATTGCATCAAAGATTACAGCAAACAGACAGCTTCTGCAAGGCGTAGGCTTGTAGCATAACTTCCGCATTATAAGAGCTGTAACTGAAAAGATGTGAAAAAAGCCTCGGGAAGCTTACATACGGACTGGAAAATCGCTCGATAACGTCGCTACACGCTTTTTTCTGCGTAATTCCTGATTTTTTTTTTTTGAAACATAAGTTCCGCATTATAAGAACTGTAACTGAAAAGACGGCTAAAAATGACATTTGAGCGATGGCAAGCGCCAAAGGCGCGCAGTCCGATACCGTAAACGCTCAACCAGGCATTTTTAGACGGCTTTTGCAGTGAGAAGTTCTTATAATGCGGAAGTAATGATTTTTGCTTATTGACAAAGGGGCGGTTGTTATGGATAGTTTATTGTAAAGGGAGTCTCATATGAAAAAAATTGCATTTATTTTCTGCCTGCTTTTTCTTTCGGCTGCTGCTTTTGCTGATGCACAGAAGAAAATTACCGGTTTTGATGTATCTGTTCCGCTGGAAACAAGAACCTGGCATCTTTCGGATAACGGGGAGGACAGCGGTAATGCATCAACTGTATTTGCAGGATTCAATATAAATCTATACAGAATGACGGTAGAATCAGACGGTCTTTCTTTTATTTATTCTGCAGGTGCCGGTAAAGGTAAACTGCAGCTGGAAAAAAATATGAAAATGGACTGCTATGACCTTAATGCAAGGTTTGGCGCAGGACATGCATTCCTTAACAGCGATGATATGGTGTTTGCCCTTCATGTTTTTGCCGGAATAGGGGTTAAATATGCAAGAGGCCCCCAGTCTGGAATTGACATAGAGGCACTTGAATACAGGATGCCTTTCGGAGCTGATGCTTCCTTTGTAATGAAGTTATCTGAAAGGTTTTCTCTTTGTGCAGGTTTTGATCTTTCTGTAAATTTCTTAGGCTTCGGGTCTTTTATGATCGAAACGGGAGATGGTTCCAGTTCAAAAGGCTATACAATTGATTATCTGTTTTCCGGCTTAAACGCAGTTCCTCACCTGGGCTTCTGCTGGCTTCTTTAGACAGGCGTAAAGTTTTTTGATTCTAAAAAATCGTGTTTATGAATTGACTAGAGCCGTTTTTCGGGTCATAATATAGGGAAGCGTAAGCATATTTAAAAAGTTGCATAGGGAGCTTTGACAGAATGACAAGACGTATGATTCTAAACGGAAGTTCATATTTCGGACCTGGTGCAGTAAAAGTTCTTCCTGATGAACTTAAAAAGCATGAATTTCAGAGAATCCTTGTAGTAACGGATTCAGGAACATCAAAAAATAAAGTTTCATTGAAGATAGCAAAACTTCTTGCCTCCGGTAAGATTGTTTACCAGATTTTTGACAAGGTAGATGAAAATCCTTCGATACAGACTGTTCGTGCCTGTGTTGATTCAGCTGTTCTTTTCCGTGCTGACTGTATTGTTGCAGCTGGCGGAGGCTCTGTAATTGATACGGCAAAGGCTGTTTCCGTTATTCTTGCAAATCCGGAATTCAGGGATGTAAGAAAACTTGAAGGCGAAGCTAAGGTTCAGAACAGGGCAGTACCCCTTATCGCGGTTACTACTACAAGCGGATCTGCTTCCGAGGCAACTTCGGCTTTTGTCATTACGGACGAAGACAGGCAGAGAAAGCTTGTATGTATTGATTCAAAAAGCATTCCCATGATTTCTATAGTAGATACGGAACTTACATCTACAATGCCTGCAGAAATTGCTGCAAACTGCGGGGCAGAAGCTCTTTCTGCTGCCATAGAAGGCTATATTGCAAAAGATTCCTGGCTTATGACGGATATGTATTGTCTTGAAGCCGTAAAAATCATAGGGGAAAACCTCAAGGATGCCGTAAACGGAAAGGCTGCTGCCCGTGAACTTATGGCTTATGGACAGTATATTGCCGGAATGGGCTTTTCCAATGCAGGTCTCGGGCTTGTACATGCTATGGCACATTCCCTTTGTGCAGTTTATGATGTTCCTCACGGGCTTGCCTGTGCAGTTCTTTTATCTCCGGTTCTTGCATTTAATGCTCCTTCCAGCGGTACAAAGTATAGGGAAATTGCACTTGCTCTCGGGGCAAAGATTTCTTCTAAGGCAACACCGGCTGCTTACAGAAAATCATGTATTACTGCCGTAGAAAAACTTCTTAAAGAAGCAGGACTGCCGAAAAAACTTGGCATAACGGCAGAAAAAAAGGACATAGAGTTTCTTGCAGATACCGCACTTAAGGATTATTATGCAGGCGGAAGTCCAAAGGAAGCTGCAAAAAAGAAACTTGTGGAAATTTTTAAGTCCGTTCTTTGAGAATAAGTTGAAAATCAATTTTTTTGCTTTAAAATTATAAGCAGGTGCAGTTCAGGGGATCTTGTCTTGCACGGTGAAATCAGGCGTTTCTGATTCATTTTCTGTTAAAAGCCGCCGGGAAGTTTTCTACGGTGGCTTTTTTTATGGAGTTTATTTCTTTAAAGCTTTTTTCTGTGCGCCTTTAAGGTTCTTTTCCGTATCTATGTTACCAGGATAGCTTTCGAGAGCCCTTTTATACCAGCTGACGGCTTCTGAATAACGGTCGAGCTGTTCAAGTGCATAGGCTGTGTAGCCGGAAATAAAAAAATCGTCTTCCTTAGAGGTAACTTTTCCTGACTGAATAAGTTTCGTCATATCCTTTACGCCCTGTTTGTAGTCTCCGTAAGGCCACGGAATAAGGCAGTCAAAGCCGTATTTTATGACAAGGGCAGGAACATAGGAAGGATCCAGTTTTAAGGATTTTTCTGCAATACCGGGAATCGAAGGAACCCATCTTATCTGATACGGAAAGGAACTTACCGATGCCCTGTGAAAAAGAAGATGTGCATAATGTGCCGTATTTTCTGCAGTTTCCTTTATTTTCATTGCAGCCCTTATATTTTTGATTCCGCTGTCAAAGGCATCTCTTGCTTCATCCTCTTTTCCGTGATAATAAAAGTTCATGCCGACAGCAAAATCACAGAAGGAAAGATGCGTTAATTTCTGTTCACCCGTAAAACTTTTAGAGGCTTCTTCTTTTGCTGCCCTGTAAAGTTCATCTACTTCGCTGAATGAAGCGGATGTTGTATATACTGCTTCCTGAAGTGCCGTGTAGCATGGAAGCTGTGTATCTGGAGAATCTGATTCCTGTGCGGAAGTAAAAGAAAGACAGAAAATAATAAAGGCAAGTGAGAGAGCAGTTCTTTTCATGCCGTCAATTTTACCGAAGCTTAATTCATTTGTCCAATATTTTATGCATTGTTTATGCAGCTGTTATATTGAATAAGGTTTCCTTTAACTGTAAACTAAGAAAAAAAAGGCGGAGTAAAAAATGAAAAAATTATTTTCTGTTTTAATTCTTACTGCAATGACAGCCGGTTTTATTTTTGCAAATTCAGGAAGTTATATAAGAATTACTTCTTATGATGATGAATCTTACGTTTACTCATACAATCCAAGCCTTGACGGCGAAAAATACTGTTTTAAGGGAGCTGTTTCTCCTGACTGTGTTTCTGTGCGCTGTATATGGAGCGGAACAAGTCATGATGCAATAGTTGACTATATCCTGAACGGTTCGAAAAAAACATCCGGCATAGATGATTTTGTGCTTACAAAATATATTCCCGGTTCAACAGAGTTTGAGTACTTTGCAGGCGGAAAACTTGACAACCTGCAGTGGGGTTCAAACTATTATCTCTTTATAGCAAAGTTTAAGGACGGAACATATAAAAGCACAAGGCGAACTTTCTTTGTACATCAGGGCGGTATGGCCGAAAAAGGTAAGCCTGTAATCTATCTTTATCCATTAAAGAAAACGGATGTTTCCGTAAAGGTTGAACCGAAAGGCGGCGTTACCGTTTCTATTCCTGAATACAAAAAAGGCTGGAAAGTTACGGCAGAACCGGACGGAAAAATTACCGATAAAAAGACTAAAAAAGAATATCCTTATCTTTTCTGGGAAAGCAATGACTACACAGGTGCTGTTGATACGGCAGAAGGATTTGTCGTAAAAACATCAGAACTGGAATCATTCTTTGATGAAAAACTCTGTATCCTTGGTCTTAACGAAAAAGAAATTTCAGATTTTAAGGAATTCTGGATTCCGGAAATCAATAAGGAAGAAAAGCCTTTCACCTTCATAACTTTCTATTCACAGGAAAAAATAAATAAGGAAGTTCCTCTTACAATTTCTCCAAAACCGGATTCGGTAATACGCGTTTATTTTGATCACCTCGGTCTTGATGAAATAATAGAAACTGCTGAGCAGAACTTAACACCGGTTCAAAGAAGCGGATTTTCCGTTGTTGAATGGGGCGGAAGAAAATATAAATGAAAAAAATAAAAAGCTTTCTTAAGCTTTTACCGGCAGTAATTCTGCTTTCTTCATGTGCGTCTTTTAAAACAGGAGGAAAGGTTTTTAAGGCGGGCTATGTATATCAGAATGACCGGAACATGTGGAATCACATTTTTAAAATGGCAGAGCCTTATGTGGTTCCACAAATCTTTCCTTCTTCTGTAATTCTTCCTCATCATGACATTACAGAACGGCAGCTGAACAGTTTTTACAGTGCAGTTTCTTCCATAAATAATCATCCGTCTGTTATCGTAATGCTTTGCACGGATCACTTTGAGCAGGGTAAAAAAAATATAACGGTTCCAAAAAATACCAGCTGGCTTACTCCCGACGGAGAACTATGTGTTAATGAAAAATTACTTTCTTCCATAATAAATACTCCTGAACTAAAGGGGAAAGTTTCTTCGCAGGATAAAATATGGAATATTGAACACGGAATCTTTATTCATACTCCGTTTCTTAAACATTATTTTCCGGATACAGAAATCATACCGTTTCTCTTAAAAGGATTTTCTTCTGACAGAGACTTTGAAGATTACATAAAACTTGGACAGGTACTTGCAAATAAACTTCCGGAAGATGCTTTTGTTGTTGCTTCAGTTGATTTATCACATTATCAGATTCCTGCATGGACAGACATTCATGATGAAGTTACGGAAAACACGATTCAAAATATGGAAAATCCGCGGCATCTGGAAATCGACAGCCCGGAGAGTATAAGCTGCCTTTTTGAATATAATTATGTGCGCGGTTATACAAAACCTGTTCTTATACATAAAACATCAACTTATGATTTTATTCCCGAAGAAAAAGTTGTCTGCACGTCTCATCAGTACTGGTCTTTTTTTAAACAGGGAATCATTACGGAGGAAGAAGAAAAATCTTTTAAGGACGCCGCTCTTAAAAACGGACAGCGTATAAATGAGTGTGATTATGAAAATCAGTTAAATCAGAATATCCTGCTGCTTGGAAGCGGAAACATGAACGAAGGAATCAGGGAATTCTGGTACTGGGACCGCTATAAAAAATCAGATGATCCGTCAGAAATTTTACTGCACGAAATGGCCGGAAGTGAAGCAAGATTTCTTACAGGTTTTGATGCAATAATTTTTGATCCGCCGGCTGGAACTGTATACACAAAAAAACTTCACGGAACAACGCTTACAGTTTTTTCCACCGGAGTAAATTTAGAAGGAATCGGTACTGAAGAAAAAAAATCTCCTGAATTAAAGGGACTTGTAATAAATGCACGCTCCGGAGAAGAATACCCGCCGGAGGAAAAAGCCGCAGCCCTTCTTTCTTTATATGATTTTATCCTCTTCCGTTCAGAAGATGATTCAAAAGATGTCCTTGTTTTTATAAAAAAAGCCGGTAAAGATTTTGAAGTTCAGAAATTCAATCTTGGAATTCTTTATTCAAAAGAAAAACGGCATATACGGGGAGCTGTTCTTTCTCTTTCCTGGAAAAACGGCATTCTGACTCCGTTAAGCATTTCCTACGAAAGTGAAAACGGAATTCCTCCTGCAATTGAGCAGTATTCAGGAGAGCCGTAATCTAAATACGTTATATGTTATATTGAAAACACCTGCAAAAAATGTTAGACTGTTCCTCAAAAAAACGAAGAATTTACCGAGGAAAAGTATGCTTACATTAAAGTTTGGCGGAACAAGTATGGGATCAGCCCGCCGCATTTTAGACAGCGTAGAAATCATGACTGGCCGTGCAAAGACAGACCGTATTTCAGTAGTAGTAAGTGCAGTAGCAGGAGTTTCAAACAAGCTTCAGGCTGCAATTGACGGGTGCACGGGAGGAAATTCCGCAGAGAGCTACGTAAGCGAACTCCGCCTTGTTCATTCAGAAATCTGTGCAGAGATAAAGGCATCCGTGCCGGAGTTTGATTCGGCATCAGTTTCTTCAAAAATAGAAGTTTACCTTTCTGAACTCGATAAGCTCCTTACGGGTATTTCGACATTCGGTGAGTGTCCTTCCGGAGTGCACTGCCGCATCATGGGTATGGGTGAACTTATGTGCGCTCCGATTGTAGAAGCCGTCCTTCTTGCAAAAAAGCAGAGCGTACTTCTTCTTGATTCACGCAAGTTCATTTATACGACCGGTGACCAGAAAGAAGGTGACCCGGACTATTCACACTGTGCAGATGCCTTTGCTGATTACCGTGACGGTTCAGCCCGCATGGCACAGATTCTTCTTTTCCCGGGCTTTATCTGTTCATGGATAAGCGGAACAGGTGCAAAACCTGTAATGGGGCTTCTTGGTCGCAACGGTTCTGATTTTTCTGCTGCAATCGTAGGTTCGTGCCTCGGTGCTTCAAAAGTAGAATTCTGGACAGACGTAGACGGAATTTATTCAGCAGATCCGAGAATCATAAAGGATGCCGTTCTTGTAAATGACATGAGCTATGAAGAAGCAATGGAGCTTTCGTTCTTCGGAAGCAAAGTTCTTCATCCTAAAACACTTGCTCCTCTTGCCGCAAAAAACATCGAAGCCTGGAGTTTAAACAGCCACAATCCGGCTTCCCGTGGAACACGCATTGCCCGCGGTCCTTTTGTTGATGACAAGTCAGGTCCTGTACGCGGAATAAGCTGCCTTAAGGACTGCGCAATGATTTCTGTAACAGGAGCAGGCATGAAGGGCCGTAAGGGAATGGCTGCCCGTATTTTCTCTGCAGTAAGCAATGCAGGAATTTCCGTTCTTCTTATTACTCAGTCTTCATCAGAATACACGGTTTCTTTCTGTGTAAGAAAAGCGTATGCCCAGAAAGTTCAGGACATCCTTAAGACAGAGTTTGCCCTCGAAATCAGTACAAAGCTTTTAAATCCTATCGAAGTTTATGACGACCTTGCAATCGTTTCCATCATCGGTGATGCCATGAAGCAGAAGAGGGGAGTTGCAGGAACTTTCTTTGACTCTCTTGCAAGCCGCGACATCAACATCAAGGCAATCGCACAGGGCTCTTCCGAGCGTTCCATTTCTGCCGTAATCAAAGCCGAGGACGGAGACATGGCAGTCCGTGTAGTCCATCAGTTCTTCTTCAATACCGTTCAGTCAATTCAGGTTTATGCATTCGGTGCCGGTACTATCGGAGGAACGATGCTTGACCAGATCAACGAGCAGCATGATGCTCTTCTTGAACAGGGAATCGACGTCCGCGTAATGGCAATTGCAAATATCGACGGAATGATTTTTAACGCAGACGGAATCAAGCTTGACGGCTGGCGCGATAAGGTTAAGGAAGAAGGAAAGAAAACTAACCTTGATGAAATCCTTGACTTTGTAAAAGAGACGAAGCCTCTTAATCCGATTTTTGTTGACTGTACTGCAAGCTATGATCTTCCGGAACGTTACATCGACATCCTTAAAGCCGGAATGAACATTGCAACTCCGAACAAGCGCGCTAACTCAATGAGCATGGACTTCTACCACAAGCTCCGCGAAACTGCAAACGAAATGCACGTGCGCTTCCTCTATGAAACAAACGTTGGTGCAGGTCTTCCTATTATTGACACCCTCCAGAATCTCTTTAAGTCGGGCGACAAGCTTACAGGCTTTAACGGAATCATGTCCGGTTCACTTTCTTATATTTTCGGAAAACTTGATGAAGGAAAGAAATTCAGTGAAGCCGTTCTTGAAGCAAAAGAACTCCGCTACACAGAGCCGGATCCGCGTGACGACCTTAAGGGAACAGACGTTGCCCGTAAGGCTCTTATCATAGCCCGTGAAGCCGGAATGGAAATCGAACTTGAAGACATCGAAATGCTTTCAATATTCCCGGAAGGATTCAATCTCTAAGTAACTCCTGATGAATTAATCAAGCTCCTTCCTGAACTTGATTCTTATTTTGCAGATAAGATGGCAGCCCTTAAGAAAGAAGGAAAGGTTCTGCGCATGGGAGCTTCCATTAAAGACGGAAAGGTTTCTGTCGGAATGCTCGAAGTTGGTGAAGATGATCCTCTTTACAGTGTACGCGGCGGAGAAAATGCTTTTGTTTTCCACACTGCACGCTATACACCGATTCCGCTTACCGTAAAGGGATACGGAGCAGGTGCCGGAGTTACTGCAGCCGGTGTATTCGGAGATATCCTCCGCACTGTAAGCTGGAACGTGCTTACATTTTAAAAGACTGGAACCTCAAAAACTAAAAGCAGCGAGTTTCATTTTTTAGAAGTATTTTTTAAACATCATTCTTAAGGAGGAGCGGTATGGTTATTGTACTTAAAAAAGATTCTTCAGAAAATCAGAAGGAAAAAATACGCTCCTTTCTTAAAGAGAGAAGTTTTAAACTCAACGAAATCGAAGGCGAAGAAGATACCGTCATTGCCGCAGTAGGACGCGTCTCTATGGACGTAAACGAAGTGGCACTTCTTGACGGAGTTCAGCGCGTTATTCCGATAAGCCGTCCTTATAAGCTTGCAAGCCGTGAGTTTAAGAGAGAAAGTTCTGTTGTAGAAATTAAAAACAGCCGCGGCCAGATAATAAGAATCGGCGGTCAGCGGGTTACGGTAATTGCAGGTCCGAGTGCGGTAGAAAGCCGTGAGCAGATTTTTGAAATTGCAAAAAATGTTGCTTCAAGCGGAGCTGTTCTTCTTCGGGGAGGAACCTTTAAGCCAAGTTCTTCTCCGTACAGTTTTCAGGGGCTTGGAGAAAAAGGGCTTAAACTTCTTAAGGAAGCAGGCGATAAATACGGACTTCCGGTTGTTACGGAAATTGATTCAGAAAGCCTTATTCCGATGATGAAGGATTATGTTGACGT
>JAGABO010000023.1 GCA_017614655.1 Treponema sp.
CATGTCTTCGTAATCACCGCTGAAGCTGATGTTGATGGCATCATCCTTAGGAATATTGTCGTTTATTGCTTTCATAACGCCGTCTTTTACAACATCGAGGGAAAGACCTTCAACCGGTTTTCCAGTTACGTGTATTATACGGCTCTGGTTTTCGCGGAAAATCGTAACCGGGGATTCATTCTGAACCGAATGTGCAAAGCTCGAAAGCGGAATACGAAGCCCTGAAGCGTTCACTACGGAAATCTGATCAAGGTCTAAAAGCTTTGCACGGTCTTTTTCTGAAGAACGTACGATAACGTCAATGTCATCTCCGTCTTTTGTAAAGCGGCTTGCAGTTGTTCCGTTTATTGCAGCTGCTATTTCTGAACCTACTGAATAAACGTTAAGACCGAGTTCATACATGCGTGCCCTGTCAATTACGATTTCTGCCTGAGGAAGTCCGTCTTCAATATCACTTGAAACTTCAGTAAGGAATTCAGATGCATGTTCCTTGAGAACTTTTTCTATCTGTGCACCCGCTTCACGGAGCATGTTAAGGTCATCACATTTTATGTTGATTGTCATGCCGCCGGAAGTTGCATTGTTCATGTTTGAACCGAACGAGATTTTAGTTCCCGGATAATCGTTAAAGAATTCGCGGAGTTTAGTTCTGGCCGTTGAATCAGAATCCCAGCCGCTTTCGCGTTCATCAGTTGAATAAAGTGTAAACGTAATTTTTCCTTCATTAGTTGATGAACTTGAAGAAAGAATGCTTGATCCTCCGATTGTTACCGAAGTAAACTTTACGCCTTTAAGGACAGTTCCAGCCTTCTGTTCAAATTCCTGAACGACAGCCTGCGTTGCTTCGAGAGTTGAACCTTTAGGAAGTTCAAACTGTACTTCAACTGAAGTTGAAGCACTTTCGGGCATAAAAATAAATCCTATCCACTTTATTGAAAATATCGAAGCAAAAAAGAGTAAAATAATTAAAGCGATACAGGCTTTTCGGTGAGAAAGAACAAAGCGTACTCCGCCTGCATAGGCATTATCAAGACGGAAGAAAAACTTATTAAGAAGCCTGTTGATCCAGCCTAAAAAACCGTCTTTTTCTTCATCAACAATTTTATCGATTCTGAGCCAGGAAGAACAGAGAACCGGCACAAGGGCAATTGCAACAACCAGGGAACACATAAGCGAAAAGATAATTGTGTATGCAAGGTTATCGAACATCTGTCCCATTATGCCGAGTTTTTTCTTGAACATAATCATCGGAAGGAAGATACAAACCGAAGTAAGAGTCGAAGCAGTAATAGAAGTTACCATTTCCTGTGAACCTAAAATTGCAGCTACAGTCGGTTTTGCATCTCTCTGCCGGTACGCATAAATGTTTTCAAGAACTACGATGGAGTTATCAACAAGCATTCCTATTCCTAAAAGGAGTCCTGCAAGAGAAATAATGTTGATTGTAATTCCGGTAAAGTACATGAGCATGAGTGTTATGAAAACACAGATAGGAATTGCAATTGCAACGATAAAGGTTGTTTTTAATGAACGAAGGAAGATGATGAGGACTGCAATTGCAAGAAGTGCTCCTTTAATTACGGAACTTACGACTTCGCTGATATTCTGTTCGATGATATCGGTAGTGTTGTAAGTTTCTTCTACACGAAGGTCATCTGGCATTTCTTTTTTAAGCTGTTCAAGAGCTGTTCGTACGGCTTTTGCAGAAGTAACGGAGTTTTTACCCGACTGCTTTGTTATCATGAGCATTACGCACGGCTCGCCGTCTAAGAAAGCAAAGGTGCTCTGATCCTTGAATCCTTCATAAATGTCTGCAACGTCCCGCAGACGGAGCGTTACAACCTGAGGAGGATTAAAGCCGTCACTTGCCGCCATCTTATATGAAATTACGGTATTCTTTAAATCTTCAAGACTCTGATATTTTCCGTTTGTTTTAATCGTGTAGTTGATGTTGTCAGAAGAAATGACACCGCCTGAAGACTGAATGTTCTGGGCTCCAATCATCTGTGCAACGCCTGTAATGGAAAGTCCGTAAGCTTCAAGCCTGTCGCGGGGAATATCTACGTTAATTGATTTCTGACGGCCGCCTATAACATTTGCAGAAGCAACTCCGTCTATCTGTTCAAGACGCGGCTGAATTACATCTTCTGCATAAGAGCGGAGCTCTTCCGGAGTACGCTTTCCTTCGAGGGTAAGCATCATAATCGGCATCATGGAAGGATCTGCTTTTATCGTTATCGGAGATGATGCATCCGAGGGAAGATAAGAGCGCACTATGTCTATTTTATCCCGGACTTCGTTTGCCGCAGAATCAAGGTTCGTGCCGTAGTTGAGTTCCATAAAAATAAGGCTCATGCCGCCTGTTGACTGTGACTGAATCTTTTTAAGTCCGCTTAAACCCGAAAGAGAACTTTCCAGAGTTCTTGTAACACTCTGTTCAACTTCTTCGGGTCCCGCATTTCCGTATGTCGTGTATACAATCATGTACGGAAGTTCCATATCCGGATACATGTCTACCGGAAGGTTGAATGTACAGAAAACGCCGAGAGCTACAAGTACAAGAAATACCAGCATTGTAGTAACCGGCTTTTTAACGCATTTTTCAGAAAAAGTCATTATCTTCTCCTATTCCGAAAGAGCAATTATTTTTACTTTAGATCCGTTATTAAGGAGAGACTGGCCCTTTATAACAATAATATCACCTGCAGAAATTCCTTCTGAAATTTCAGTCTTGTCATCAACCGTAATTCCCTGCTTTACGGGACAGAGAACCGCAGAAGGTGATTCTGAATCAGGATTTTCTATCTTGAATATGTATGATTCTCCGTCTCTTTTTACCGTGGCAGCAACCGGAACGATAATTGCGTTCTTAATGCTTTCGGTGATGAGTTTTACGCGTGCATACATACCTACCCTGATTTTGGAATCATTTTTTGAAATCCTGATTTTAATGGCCATGGTGCGGCTTGTTGTATCAAGAACAGGGCTTACTTCTGAAACGTAGGCTTCAAATTCATTTCCGGGATAGGCATCAAAAGTAAGGACTGCTTTCTGTTTTAAGGCAATGCGGCTTATAAAGCGCTCAGGAACATTAACCCTTATTTCCAGGTCGTCCGTGTTGCTGATTTTTGCAATTGACATTGACTGTGCAACCTGTGTTCCGATTGTAGGAGAAAAAGAAGTTATGCGTCCGCTTACAGGAGCTTTTACCGGGCTTGCTGCAAAGGTGTATCCAGGACGGCTTGCATCAACATAAGCTAAAACCTGATCTTTCTGAACCATGTCGCCCACATTTACAAGTATGCGGCTTACTTTTCCCATCTGATCCGGAAGAACGTCAACTGAACTTACGGAAGCAACGTCCCCTCCGAATTCAAGATAGTTGTCGAGGTTTCCTGCCTGAGTCTTAAATGCATTAACTGCAAAAACAGGTTCTGCAGCTTCGGTATTTGCAACGGCTCCTTCCGGTTTCTTTAAGCATGAAGAAAGCATAAAAGAAAAAAGGGCTGCTCCAAATAAGAAAAATATTTTTTCTGCTTTATACGTACTGATGGTTTTCATAAAATTCTCCCTGAATTATTTTGTAAGTTTTGTATTAAGCGTATTTTCAAGATCTAAAAGAGCCGTTATGTAATTATACTTCTGGCTCATCTGACCGAGTTTTGCCTGGTTTAGAGAACTTTCTGCATCACGAAGATCAAGAAGTTCCGTTGTACCGCTTCTGTAAGCCTTGAGCGTTGCATCGTATGCACGCTGTGCAAGCGTAATGTTTCTTCCCATTGAATCAATCTGGGCGCGGCTTTCTTTAAGAGTGTCTACTGCTTTTCTTACTGAAATCTTCTGATTTTCTGTAAGAAGCTCGCGGTTAATTTCCAGCTGTGCAATAGACTGCTTAAGGTTCTTTGCCTGCTGTCCTGTCTGTGACCAGGGTAAAAGATTTGTAAGGTTCCATGCAAGAGTAAAGGAAAGGCTTCCTGCATCATACCATTTGTCATCATTTCCGATATCACCTGCAAAACTGAATGCATCTCCCATGTAAGCCGGCTGCCATGCGTAATTTAAGGCTAAAGCCGGAGTATATGCGGAAAGATTTAAGGCAGAAAGATTCATCTTAAGAATGTCTATATTTTTATCAAGAGACTTAAGTGCAAGTGAAGATGAAGCATATTTCTGCATGAGTGTGTCATAGTCAACATCAACGTAAGAAGGTTCAATTTTTCCGTCAAGCTTTATGTCCGTTCCAACCGGAAGTCCCAGAACAAAGGCAAACATGTCAAGGCTCTGCCTGTAATCGCGTTCGGCTTTTTCTACATCCGGCTTCTGGTTTTCGTAGCTTACCTGAGTCTGTAAAAGTGAAAGTTCCGGAATGCGGCCGTTTTTGTAATCAGCTTCTGCCTGTTCTGCGCGGTTTTTTGCATTTAAAAGCGTTGTCTTCTGAATGTCGAGGCTTTCTTTCTGTAAAAGAAGTGCATAAAAAAGCTTTTTTACGTTAAGCACTGTTTCCTGACATGTCTGTTCATAAGAGATTTTCTGGCTTTCGTAAGAGGCACGGCTTGCCTGAATCTGTTTTATATATGCAAGTGAAAAATTCCAGCCGAAGGAAAAGCCGCCTATAACAGACCAGCGGGCCTCTTCATCTTCGTAATCCTCTGCTACTGGAATAGTCTGCTGGCCAAAAACTGCAAGCACCCCGTTAATCATCTGTGCGGATGCCGAATTTGCAGGCGAATATTCGTTAGCGCGGCTCATTGTTCCGGTAAGCTGCATGTTCGGAAGAAGGACATTCCATCCGGTAGAAGAAGCTCGTTTTTTCATTTCAAGATCAATATCTGCACTTTTTAACGAACGGCTGTTCTCTAATGCAAAGTCAACTGCCTGTTCTACGGTTAAAACTACCGGACGTTCGTTAATTTTACCGGCATTTTCTGATTCAGCGGCAAAAAAAGATGACGTACTGCTTAAAAAGATTCCAAGGAAAAGTACAGCCTTTGCCGTAAACTTATTTTTCATTACATTTACTCCCATCATTATTCAGACACTCTCCGTTATGTTTTTTGTTACTTTTTTTTGCTTAAGTCCGCGTTCTACAAGAAAGAAACATTCTTTCATGGCAGAAGTTAAAAGTTCATAGCTGAAATTATGCTTTTCTGCCTGAATGAGTATTGTCGCAGGAAGCATAAAAAGCCACAGTAGAAATACATTTTTTCCGAAATTTTTTATGCAGAAATTATCCATTCCTTCCGTAAGATATTCAGAAAATTCATTTATGCGTTCAAAGAGTCTTTTCTTTTCACCGGATGTGCATTTATCATTTTTTTCGGAATCAGAAAAAAAACTTATCCAGCGGCAGGCATCAAGACTTTCCCGTCTTTTGTAAAAGAAAAAGAACTCTGTCTGGATTATTATGTATGATTTTTCTAACATGTTAGAATTATTCGAGATGTTATCCCTGATTTTTTCATACAGAAGTAAAAACTCTTTTCCAATAAGAGAACGTAGCATGTCTTCCCTGTTTTCAAAAAATGAATAAAGGCTGCTTTTTGCAAGTCCCAGTTCAGATGCAAAGGCTTCTACCGTAAAATCAGCAAGACCTTTTTTTGCAATAACCCTGGAAAGGGCTGCAAGTTTTGTGTCAACGGGAGGAAGATTCTCTATGGAAGAAAGGCATTTTTCATCAAGTTTTGAAAGAACAAGCGGAGAAAGAATTCCGGCATTTTCCAGGATTCCATTGTGAATGAGGTAAGAAACTTTGGAAGCAAAA
>JAGABO010000215.1 GCA_017614655.1 Treponema sp.
GTGAATCGACGGGTATCTGTGCCTGATTTGCTGCTGTTTCGGCAAAAGCTACATTAGCTGAACCTTTGTTGATTTTTACGGCAAGGACAGCAAAACCGAAAGAAAGTAATACTGCCAGGGTAACGCCTGCGATTTTTTTAAATGATGCTTTCATTTTTTGTAAAGCCTCCGGATATGATGGGGAAAACAGTTCCCTTTTTTAATATTATAATAAATTTATCTGTAAAAGGGTTACATTATAGAGAAAAAAATCAAATTTTTTTAAGAATTTTTAAACATCACCCATGAGTCTGTGATAGTTTGCCCACCATTCTTCTTCTTTTTTATACTCTTTTTCTTCTCTTTTCTTGAGTTCAATATCAATTTTTTCGAGTTCTTCGCGGCTGTTTATGACTGCATCCGAAAGACACGGTTCAAAGTGAACTCCGGAGCTCTCTTTAAAAATACGCATTGCTTCATCAAAACTCAGGGGATCTTTATAAAGCCTTCTGCTTACAAGGGCATCAAGAACATCTGCGCAGGCCATTATCCTTGCAGAAAGGGGAATTTCTTTTCCTGCAAGACCGCGGGGGTATCCGCTTCCGTTCCATTTTTCGTGGTGGCACCAGGCCATTTCTTTTGCAGTAGTATTAAACGATCCGTCATCAATAAGGGGTAAAAAATCAAGAAGCTTTTTTCCTTCTTCCGGATGAGACTTCATAAGCTTAAATTCTTCCGAAGTGAATCTTCCCTGCTTGTTAAGGATTCCTTCGGGAATATGAATCTTTCCGATGTCGTGGAGAAGGGCAGCTGTTTCCAGGGTTTTAATGTATCTGTCTGTAAGTACGTCACGGTAGAAACCTGCTTTTCTTACATTCCGGGCAATTATCCTTACAAATATTCCGGTGTGAAAGGCGTGGTGTCCGGTAAAGAGGTCGTGGCTTCCTAAGACTTCTGCAATAAACCTTATTATATTTTTCTGAGTTTCTTCGAGCCTTTTATTGTTCTGCCTTAATTCTGTGTTTTTGAGGTTGATCTGTGCGTTTTTCTTCCTGATGAGTTCGGTTGCTTTATCATTTTTCTCCATTGAATCAATGAGGGAGGTAATTGTATTTTTTGTTTTGTTCGAAAGTGCACTTGTAATTATAAACAGAAATACAAATTCAATGCTGAATCCTATGGTGGTGGAGAGGAACCATTTTCCCTGCGAAAAATCAAGGTCTTTTGAATATATGTAAAAGTTACCGACGGTGAAGGATTTAAAATAAAAAGACATTATCATGAGAAAGTAGTTTATGAGCGTTACACCCTGAGTAAGGCGTTTATTGTAGTAAAGGCAGGCCAGAAGGGGTACAAAGCCGTATGATATGCTGACTGTTACAACCGGATTCATTCCGAGGATTTCCACAAATGCTGATGATGCTATGAGCCCGAATATCATGGAAATCCTGATGATTTTTGCTGATTTGTACCTGTTGAGCGTATGGCTGATAAAAAAACATGTAAGGCTGAATATGATTGTTTTTACTGAGTACGGATGGGAAACTCTCCAGAGTTTTAAACATGTAAGGACAATAAACGAAACCGGCACAAAAGTTGTGCAGAGCAGTATTTTTTCTACAACTATGTTTACATTTCTGGCATTTTCCGTAAAAAAAAGCCCGTCTTTCTCCGTCATCGCCGCCTCTTTTTTTGTCCCCTGCCATTGTGGGAATTTTAGCAGATTTTTGAAAATTTTCAACATAAAACTTAATGACTTCCGGAATCTGCAGTAAGCAGGAATGCTCATAAAATATTAATGAAGATATTGACCAAGTTTTGTTTTTTCTGATAATATAGACCACATTGTTTTAGGCTGTTAAGGAACCCGTTACTCCTTACGGCAAATTTATTTTAGGGGATTAAAATGTACGCAGTTGTTGAGTATAAAGGCAGCCAGTATAAGGCAGAAAAAGATGCCGTTCTTAAGGTTGCCAGAATCAGCGATGCAAAGAAGGGCGATTCAATTACAATCGACAAGGTTCTTCTTGTAAGCGACGGAGATTCTGTTTCAGTTGGTACACCTTATGTAGCAGGTGCAAAAGTTACTGTGGAAGTCGGTGACACTTTTAAGGACGACAAAGTTCTCGTCTTTAAGTACAAGTCAAAGAAAGACTACCATCGTTTTATCGGTCATCGCCAGGAATACACAAACGTTACCGTTAAGGACGTTGTAAAGGCATAAGTGACCCGTGTTCTTCTGGTCACCTGCGGCGGAGAAGTCAGGAGTGTAACAGCTTCCGGTCATGCCGCATGGTCCGTTAAGGGAAGTGATATCGTCTGTGCAGGAGTTTCTGCACTTTTAGGTACAGCGCTTTCCCTTCTTGAGAATACAGAAGGCATTAAAGTAACGGCGGATACATCTTTAAGGGGAAGCTTAGAGTTTTCACTTGAAGTTGTTTTGAAAGAGGACGGAGAAAAAAGAAAGCTCCTGTCCGAACGACTGAAGTGTACGGCGGATTTCATAAGGCACGGAATTACCTCCATAGCCCGTGAATATCCCTCGAACGTGGACTTTCAGGAAAAAGTTAACGGCTGATTTTATAATCGGTGGAGGATTAAAATGGGACGATCTAAAGGCGGAAGCGGTGCAAAAAACGGCCGCGATTCAAACCCGAAAAGTCTGGGTGTAAAAAGATACAGCGGTGAGCTTGTTTCAGCAGGTTCAATCATCGTAAAGCAGCGCGGAACCCGCATTCATCCGGGTGAAAACGTAAGACGCGCAGGTGATGACAGCCTCTATGCAACAGCAACAGGAACAGTAAAATTCGGTGAAAGAATGAACCGTAAAATCGTTTCTGTAGAAGCTGCAAAATAAGCATCGAAAACTGTATTTTCTTGAATGCCCGGTTAATGTTCTTTTAGCCGGGCTTTATTTTTTTTATAAATCAGGCAGGAAAAAATGATTCAGTTTGCAGATGAAGCCGTTATTCGTGTTTCTTCGGGAAAAGGCGGAAACGGCTGTGTTTCGTTCAGGCGAGAAAAATATATTCCCAACGGTGGTCCAAACGGCGGTGACGGCGGAAAGGGCGGAAGCATTATTTTTAAGGTTAAGAGAAACCTTCGTACTTTAGCTCACCTTCGTTTTCATCCGGTGTTTAAGGCTCAGAACGGTGGTGACGGCATGGGCTGGAACCGTTACGGAAAAGACGGCGAAGATAAAATCATCTTTCTTCCTCCGGGAACAATCCTTAAGGACAAGGAAACCGGTGAAATCATTCATGATTTTGACAGCGAAAGTGAAGACGAGGAATTTCTTTTCTTAAAAGGCGGAA
The DNA here is from genome assembly GCA_017614655.1 of Treponema sp. Taxonomy (GTDB): domain Bacteria; phylum Spirochaetota; class Spirochaetia; order Treponematales; family Treponemataceae; genus Treponema_D. The sequence continues at coordinate 3,294 of JAGABO010000215.1, forward strand.
AAGGCGGCTGGGGTAACGTTCACTTTAAGTCAAGTACAAATCAGGCTCCTAAGTATGCACATCCGGGAAAACCGGGCGAAGAAAGGGAGCTTAAGGTTGAACTTTCCATTATGGCAGATGTAGGTCTTGTAGGCTTTCCGAATGCAGGAAAATCAAGTCTTCTTGATTTCTTTACTGCTGCCCGTCCGAAGATTGCGCCTTATCCTTTTACCACAAAGGTTCCTAACCTCGGCGTTCTTCATGTAGACAAAGAGTCCGACCTTATTATAGCAGACATTCCCGGAATCATAGAGGGAGCAAGTGAAGGTGCCGGCCTTGGCGTAAGGTTTTTAAAGCATATTTCGCGTACGGCAGCCCTTCTTTTTATGATTGATTCAAGTGACGAAAATGCCTTTAATGCATATCCGCTTCTTCTTAAGGAACTGGAAGGCTTTTCTGCTGAACTTCTTAAAAAGCCGCGTCTTATTCTTTTTAATAAGATAGACATAGAAGGTGCAAAAGATACTGCCATTTCTGCAATGGAGAAAATCCGTGCAGAAGATCCGGATGTTACTGTAATTCCTGTTTCGGTTATGGCAAAAACCAATATGGACGAAGTAAGGCGAGCCATCATCAGTCTTGTAGAAAAGACAGGAAGCCTTCGTGCTCCGGGAAAAAATCACGGTGCTAAAAAAGAAGAAAACTCCTTCCTTGCTGAGCGTTCCGTTGACGTAACTGCAGAAGAACAGTTTCCCGGAAGTGACAATGCAAGCCCTTCCTGGATATAATCAGCATGAAGCTTGCTGTTTTTGGCGGAACCTTTAATCCGGTTCATAAAGGTCATCTTATAGCCGCAGACTTTGTTCAGAAAAACCTCGGCTATGACAGGATAATATTCGTCCCCTCCGGAAATCCTCCGCACAAAAAGATGGAAGACTGTGTTTCGGGAGAGGACAGGCTTAACATGCTCCTTGCCGCGACAGAAGGAGACGGGCGCTTTCTGATAAGCGACTGTGAAATCAAGAGGCAGGGAGCGAGCTATACTTTTGATACTGTTGCCTTTTTAATGGAAAAATATGCTTCAGAACTGGAAGGAAAGCCGGGCCTTATAATAGGAAGCGATCTTTTTTCCGGATTTCACCTCTGGCACAGGGCTAAGGAGCTTTCTGAACTGTGCACGCTCATTCTTTTAAGAAGACCGGTTCATGTAAGTACGAATGCCGCCTGCGGTAAATATGCAGAACTTAACGAAGAGCAGTTCGATCCGGAAAAAGAGCCGCTCTTTAAGGATGCAGTTTTTGTAATGAATCCCGAAAATGAAGTTTCTTCCAGTCTTGTAAGGGAGAAAATCCGCTGTGGTGAAGATGCCGAAAGTCTTGTCGGAAAAGAGGTTTTAGGCTATATTAAGCGTAAAGGTCTTTATGGGTTTCGACAGTAAGCTTATTCAGAAAATAACGCAGTATGCAGAAGAAAACGAAAAGCCATCGCGCTTTGAACATTCAAAGAGGGTAGCTCTTTTAGCTCAGAGGATGTGCGGCCTTTACGGTGCAGATTCGGAAAAGGGTTATATTGCAGGCCTTTTTCATGATATCTGTAAGGATATGGATGAAGCTCTTATGACAGAGCTTTCCCTTACGGACGGAATGGGAATGTCCAGTGAAGAAGTTCAGAAACCGTCTCTTCTTCACGGCAGAGCTGCAGCAGTTTTCTTAAAAAAAGACTTTGGTTTTGATGATAAAGAAATTCTTGAAGCCGTAGCCCTTCATACTTTAGGAAGCCGTAATGCAGGTAAACTTGCAAAAATAGTTTTTGCAGCCGACAAGATAGAAATCGGACGGCCGCAGTCCAGTGAGGAATATATAGATAATCTTCTTTCTAAAAGTCTGGACGAAATGGTACTTTCTGTTCTGGAAGAAAACTTTTCCTACCTTAAGGATAAGGGAAAGACGGTTGCAGAAAGAAGCCTTGAATTTGCAGAAGAACTCAGAAAAAATCTCTGCAGGGAAAAAGAGTAATGAAGTTTTCAAAAGAACAGAAAAGTTTTTTTATTCTCATGGCATTTATTCTCCTGATTTTAGCATCCGGGATTTATGTTTATTTTATGCTCAGAAAAGATTCTGTAAGAAACAGACTTTCCGAAACAGAACTTCTTGTGCGTGTTCTGTTTGTAATTGACGACGGAAACGGAGAAGCCCTCTGTTCCGAAGTCATCATGTATAATCCTGGTGAAGATATTCTTGAAGAAGAAAATATTGATCTGGAAAAACTTTCGTGCAGCGGTGCAGTACTGGAGATTCCGGGAAACCTTGGTTCAATTTTTGAACAGAGTCTTGGCCGCGTAGACAGAATTGATGCAGTTTATAAAGAAAAAGGAATTGATGTATTCAGAAACGAAATAGAGCGCTTTATCGGAAAAAAACTTCCGTTCAGAATCTGTATTTCGCTTTCTTCTTTCTGTGAACTTTCGGATTATCTGGGCGGACTTAATGTTTTTATTCCGGTTCCTGTTGACGTAAAGGCGGAGGACGGACACAGAATTCTTCTTCCAAGCGGTGCCGTTACTCTTGACGGTGATAAGGTAAGGGATTATATGACTTACCTTCTTCCTGACGAAACGGAAAGTGACAGAAACGAAAGGCTTAATAACGCATTTCTTGCATTTCTTTCTGCCTTAAAAGAAAACAGGTTTATGTTCCTTTCTCAGCAGAATTTCGGAACTTTCTTAAAATACTTCGAAACAGATGCCGGTGCCGAAGGAGAACTTGAACTTTTTGCACAGATATGTTCACTGGATGTAGACCGTCTTATTAAGAACTCTGTAAAAGGTGAATATAAAAATGTTGCAGCCGGAGAAAGCGGCGGTAACGTAAGGCTTTTCTTCCCTGAAGATTCAGGAAGACTTTTGAGGCAGACTGTTAACGCTACAACTCAGAGCCTTCTTCTTAAGGAAAGTCTTCCGGACGGACGTTCTTATGTAATCGAAGTATTAAACGGAACAACCTTAAACCGTCTTGCAGGAGAAACCGGAGAAAGGCTTAAAAGTGCCGGCTACGATGTTCTTCATGTTGCAAATGCAGACAGGTCTGATTATGAAAAAACAGTAATTATTGATCATATCGGAAACCCTAAGGCCGCAGAAGTTTTAGGAGGGTTTATCAACTGCAGTAACATTCAGGAAGAAAAAACTGCTGCAGACGAAGCAGACCCTGATTCTGTTTCGAAGTATGACTTTACGATAATATTGGGAAGAAACTAGGAGGAGAAAATGACGGAAGCAGAAAAAGCACTGGCAATAGCAGGTATTCTTGAAGACTCTAAGGCAGAAAACGTTACTGTTCTTGATATAAGGGAGTTAAACAGCTGGACCGATCTCTTTGTAATAGCAACAGTTGCAAGTCAGGTTCATGCAGCCGGTCTTTATAAAGAAGTAAAGGATTTTGCAAAGAACAACGACATGGAGATTCATCTTACTCATCAGAAAACCTCTGACGGAAGCGAGTGGAATCTTATTGACCTTGGTACGGTTGTAGTTCACCTTATGAGTGCAGAAGCCCGCGGTTTTTACGAACTGGAAAAACTATGGCATGCAGGAAAAGTACTGCATTGACAAAAAGATAGCAGTAATTTAAATTATAAATGGTGCTTTTTTGCGCTAAAAAACTTCATTTGCATTGAGGAACTATCATGCTCAACGACGACGATTTTGAGGATTTCGCTTCTGTGTCCGGATTCTATGATGACGATGACCTTTCATCCGATTATGATGACGACGAATTTGATGACGATTTTGAGGATGATGACGAAAGCTATGAAAGTGCATTCGGTGACGACATGGATGATGACTATGACGAACCGTTTGACGATCAGGAAATCGAGGACGGATATGATAACCGCCGCGGTTTTGATGACGGGTTTTATAACGAAGAGGAAGAGATAGAAGAGGATTCGGATCCTGCAGATCTGGATTTTTAATCTCCCTTGACCTAAAACTAAAAAAACATTATATTTTCGTTGTATGCACGGGCGTATGAAGATTTTTGCTCCTGCGAAAGTCAACATCGGGCTGGAGGTTTTTCCGGTACGTGATGACGGCTTTCATCCGATACGCAGTATTTTTACTACGGTGAATCTTTGTGATGAACTGGAAGTGCAGGTTCTTTCAGAAAAGAATACCTGCCTTGTTCGTTGTGAAGGAATGGAGCTTCCCGAAGAAAATACGCTTACAAAGGCATACAAAGCTTTCTGCGTGCTGACCGGTGTAGATTCAGGTGTGTGTGTAGACATAAAAAAACACATACCGTCCGGCGGTGGATTGGGAGGCGGCTCAAGCGATGCATCTTCTTTTATTCAGTCACTCGACTGTTTATTCAGCACACATCTCGAGGCCTCCTCTTTACGCACGATTGCAGGAAATGTCGGCAGTGACGTTTTCTTTTTTACTGAAGCCCTTATTGACTCTGGTATCGGTTTTTCCGGAAGTTATGCAGCAGTAGTCGAAGGCAGGGGCGAGAAGGTTAGAAAAATAAATGCACGGACTGACCTGGCCATGGTACTTCTTTTTCCCGAAGTACATGTTTCGACCGGGGAAGCTTACGGGCTTATGGACAGGGAGTTTGCTTCCGGAGCTTTACCGGATAAAAAGGCAGACTTTGTAATGGAAGAGGAGTACATGAAAGATGTCTCCGTGTGGCGTTTTTTTAATTCGTTCACAATCCCTGTTTCTAATAAGTTCCCGTGCATTATGAAGGCTCTTTCCGATATGAAAGATTCCGGGGCACTTTTTTCTGATATGTCCGGCTCGGGATCTACAGTGTTCGGGGTTTTTGCTTCAAAAAGAGAAGCAGAGGCTGCAGAAAAGAAGCTTTCTAAAACATGGAAAACGGTGTCCGTTTAGGATGCTGAATTTATACGGAGGTGCAGTTTATGCAGGTTTCAGAAATCAGAATTCGCAAGGTTGAAGGTGAAGGCAAGTTAAAGGCTTATGTAACAGTAACTTTTGACAGCTGCTTTGTAGTTCACAACGTCAAGATCATCGAAGGAAAGACAGGACTTTTCATTGCAATGCCAAGCCGAAAAACAGCCAACGGTGAGTACAAGGATGTTGCACATCCAATCAGCCCTGAATTCCGTACAGCACTTCAGGATCAGATTCTTGGAGAGTACAATGCGGGACACATCGAAAGCGGAACTGTTGGTGCAGACGGCGAATAGTTTTTGTTTTTGTAATCTGAATTTTATTTAA